>JAZDEI010000108.1:0-2613 GCA_043808945.1 Fidelibacterota bacterium
TGGATCCGGTTCATGCCGGCAATTGAATTCTTAATGGATTCCATCCCCGAATTTGATATTGTGGCTGTTTTGCGCCCGCTCTCGGATACATGCTCGGCTTTTTCATTGACCACATCCGCGGTCTGTTTGACCTCTTCCACCGTGCTGGTGGCCTCGCTGACGGAGGTCGCTGTCTCGGCCGAACTGGAAGCCAGTTGCGTCACGGTTGCCATGATCTCACTCGTGGATGATGACAACACATTGATCCCTTCGCTGATTTCCTGCATTTGGGTTCCGAGACTGGTTACCATTCGCTCTAAAGCGGTTCCCAGAACATCCTTGGTTGATTGCGGAATGACCTTGACCGACAAATCCCCTTCTGATATAGCCTGGGCAATATCGGCCATATCTTTCAGGGTCTTGTGCATCGTACCAAACGCTTCGTTGAGTTCACCAATTTCATCGTGTCCTTTCACGGGCGGGAGCTCGCTGCTCAGATCTCCTCCGGCGACTCGTTTGGCGATAGCGACAACGTTATTGATAGGCGGCGCGATGGTGCGAATCAGGTAAAATGCGATTGAGATTGCGAAGACCAGAGCTAGTACGCCGAGCAAAAACAAGATATTTCGAGAGCTAATGAAATCCTCATTCGCATTAATAACTGACTGATTCATTAAACTTACCTGATAAGTAATTAAATCATCTAATGATTTAATATATTCAAGTTGTACTGTCGATTCCTCTTTGGAATACCGGATAAGATCTTTGATTTTTTCGATTGATTCACCTTTTTGTTCAATCGCCATATATAAATCTCTTTTCTCTTTGGCGGTTTTAAAAAGTTCTATTCCATTAATGCTTTCAATAGCACTTCCCAATTTATCAAAATACTCGTTATTCTCTTGAATCACTTTCCGAATTTTCTGGGTTTCCTGATCTATTATGCCACGATCCGGGGATAAAATCATATTGCGAATAGAGATTGACGCGCTCTGAGTATTTTTAATGATTTCTTCTAGTAACTGAACTTTGGTATATCTGTTATTAATTACGAAATCTAATTCTGAGTTAAGATATCTTAAACGGCTAATGCCAACAAATACTAGTATAATCATTAAAAGAATTAACACAGCGTAACTAAACACTAACTTAGTTCCGATTCTCAAATTATTAAACATAATCCTTCTCCTTAAAATTAAAGGTCTTTGATATTTTTAGATTTCATCATGAATGATGATTTTCTTATCAAACAGCAGTTTGGGTAAATCCAGAATAATCAGGCGGTCTTCCGTGATCCCTTTCAGATAATCGCTCCGGATACCGTCCAGCGTCGGCAATTTGGTTTGCAGAGACTTTTGGGAAACGGTTCGGTCGCCGATCACCGATTCGGCCAGGATTCCCAGTTCCATATCGCCGGAGCTCACCAAAACGATTTTATTCAGATCGTTGAATCCCTTTTCCGGCAGATCAAAAAATTTCTTGATATCAATGACCGATATTATTTTACCGTTCAGGTTAACGATGCCCAGCAGGAATGCCGGCGTCCCCGGCAGAATGGTGAATGGCTTCATCGGGTAAACTTCACTGACATATTGAAGGTCAATGCCGTAATGTTCCTCAGCCAGGGTGAATTCGAGCACCTGGAACAGGGTTTCATCTTTGTCCGTGGTTTTAGGTTTCTGTGCCAGTTGGCGGGCGCGGGATTTCAGTATTTCATTCTTTTTCGCTTCTTCCATGTCAATATCGGATGCGGAAGCACTATTGATTTTTGGCAGGGATTCAGTTGAATCGCTTTTTGCGGTTTTTAGCATAAAATCCTCATTCCTGTATCGTTTCAATGATTTCCTTCAGCCGGCCGGCGGTAATTCCTTCCGACACCGAAAGAATCTCTTCCGGCATCCGTTTCGACAGGATCGCCAAGGCATTTTGAAAATAACGTTTCGCGTGGCTCGCCTGCCGGAGCTGCAGATTTACATTCCCAAGATAGAAATGTGCCAGTACAAAATCGGGATCGAGGTAGATTGTTTTTTTCAGAGCGGCGATAGATGCCGGCTGGTCGCCTAATTCAGCGAGAATAGTGGCCTGCAGATAGTGCAGCATTGGATCCAGCTTGTCGATCTCCAGGGCTTCACGGCATAATCGGAGCGCTTCATCAAGCCGGCCGAGATTAGCGCTAACTTTTGCCAGCAGGATAGTTACCGGCAGACGCTGTTTTTTATCGTTAATGATCTCTTTCAATATTAATTCTGCCTCAAGATACAGGCCCTTATGATAGGCGATGAGAGCATCTTCGTACCGCTGGGCAATATCCTCAGCAACTGCGGATTTGTCCATCGCGGGCGCTTTTAGGGTTACCTCGGAAATTAGCGATTGTGCCGGTCGTTGTATCGGAGTGAAGGGCGCTCTGATTAGCGCCGGCATAGGCGTCGAAATAAGCGGAAGAACAGGTTTCGTCTCGCACCCGACCACCACATTGCCTTTGACGGCTTCCGGATTCCGGCGATAAAATGTGACGTTCTGAAAGCGTACCGTTTCATACATTTGTGCCAACGCCAGTGATACCTCCACAGGGCTGACGATCAGGTAGCCGTTGTTGACCAATGATAGGAAAAACTGATGAGAAATTCTGCCGAT
>JAZDEI010000109.1:0-6012 GCA_043808945.1 Fidelibacterota bacterium
CAAACCGAAACCGAATCCGGAAACGCCTGCAAAGCATTGACGCAGAACGGATAAATGATCGGCAAGCGAACGGTCTGGCCGGTGCGGTTGCTGAAAAAATAACTGCCGGTCATTTCGACGTATTTTGCATTAACCGTAAAAGTCAGTTTTTCAGCACTGAAGTCGGCGATCTGGGCGTGCAGAGCGACAGCGAACAGCAGGATGCTCCCCAAACTCCTCCACGGAGCCAGTTTACCGGTTAAAATCCGCGACCCTTGCATGGTCTTATTCCTTCTTTCAAATGAAGATAGAATATTTTTAAGACTTTGTCAACTCATTTTTAGTTTAGCCGGAAAAATTTACTGAAATTCTTGAGGTGATTGATTAAATTACGCGCCGATTGGAGATATGTGATATAAACTGAATGCAAGTCCCGGAAAGTCAAGTAACTCAATGAATAAACGCACGGCGCTTTTAACCCTCGAGGACGGTCACGTTTTCGAGGGTTTTTCTTTTGGCTGGGAAAGCGCGACCGCCGGTGAAGTCGTTTTCAATACTGGCATGGTCGGCTATCCCGAAAGCCTGACCGATCCGTCCTATTATGGACAGATTTTAGCATTGACCTATCCGCTGATCGGCAATTATGGCGTGCCGGAATTTTTACCCGACAGTCCGGCTTTCGAATCCGATCGGATTCAGATTCGCGGCCTGGTCGTTTCCGATTATTCGACCGAAAGCAACCACTGGAACAGCCGGCAATCGCTGTCCGATTGGCTGAAAACATTCAAAATCCCGGCCATTACCGGAATCGATACCCGAACGCTGACCAAGATTTTGCGGGAAAAAGGTACAATGCTCGGCAAAATCACGCTCGACGAAGACATTCCGTATTACGATCCCAATCGTCAGAATATCGTCGCGGAAGTCAGTTGCAGCGAGCCACGCACTTATGGCAAAGGCAAAAAGCGCATTGCCCTGCTGGACTGCGGTTGTAAGCGTAATATCATTACGCAACTCTCGGCGCGGGCGAATTGTGAAGTTCTGCGGTTGCCATGGGATGCCGACGTACGTCAACACGATTTCAATGGTCTGTTCATTTCCAATGGCCCGGGCGATCCGCAAATGTGTACGGCTTCCATCGACTCCGCGCGTTATGCGCTGGAGAATAATATTCCAATACTCGGGATTTGCCTCGGCAATCAGATTCTGGCACTGGCGGCCGGAGCTAATACATATAAACTGAAATACGGTCACCGCGGACAAAATCAGCCGGTCATCGATCAAACCGTCGGCCGCTGCTACATCACCTCGCAGAATCACGGTTTTGCGGTTGACGATAAATCATTACCGGAAGACTGGCAAACCTGGTTCAGCAATCTGAACGACCAGACCAACGAAGGACTGATCCATCGCTCGGGGCGGTTTATGAGCGTGCAGTTCCACCCCGAAGCCGCGCCCGGCCCGTTAGATACAACCTTCATCTTCAACCGCTTTCTGGATGTTTTATAATCGTGGCGAAAGGAAAAAATGGTTAAGAAAGTTCTCATCCTCGGCAGCGCCGCGCTCAAGATCGGGGAAGCCGGAGAGTTCGATTACTCCGGCAGTCAGGCGATCAAAGCCCTGAAGGAAGAGGGCATTTACACAATTCTGGTCAATCCCAATATTGCCACGATCCAGACTTCGGAAAATCTGGCTGACGAAATCTATTTCCTGCCCGTCAATGCCGAATTCGTCGAGAAAGTGATTCAAAAAACCAAACCGGACGGCATTTTGCTGGGTTTCGGCGGACAGACGGCGCTCAATACCGGCCTGGAACTTCAGCGCCGCGGCATTTTACAGAAATATGATGTGACTGTCCTGGGAACGCCGATCCAGGCGATCATCGATACCGAAGACCGCCAGTTTTTCATCCGCCGCCTGCAGGAAATCGACGTCAGGACCGCCCGCAGTCAGGTGGCAATTAATCTGGATGAAGCTCTGCACGTCATCGAAAACTTTGCATTTCCGGTCATTATCCGGATCGCCTATGCGCTCGGCGGTCTGGGTTCGGGCGTCTGCCGTAATCTAACCGAGTTCCGGGAAAAAGCCGAAAAAGCGCTCTCTTATGCTCCTCAGATTCTGATCGAAGAATATCTGGAAGGCTGGAAGGAAATCGAATACGAAGTCATGTGCGATAGTTATAATAATTGTCTCACGATCTGCAACATGGAAAATCTCGATCCGATGGGTATTCATACCGGCGAAAGCATAGTCGTAGCACCCAGCCAGACGCTTTCCAACAGCGAATATCATAAACTGCGTTCCATCGCCGTGAAAGTCATCCGGCATCTCGGGATCGTCGGCGAATGTAATATCCAGTACGCACTCGATCCGCACTCGGAAGATTACCGCGTCATCGAGGTCAATGCGCGCCTGTCGCGCAGTTCGGCGCTGGCTTCCAAAGCCACCGGCTATCCGATCGCCTTTATCGCCGCGAAACTGGCCCTCGGCCACGGACTGCATCAATTGCCGAATAAAGTCACCCGCACCACTACGGCTTTCTTCGAGCCGGCGCTGGACTATATAGTAGTTAAAATTCCGCGCTGGGATCTCAAGAAATTTCGTAATGTCAGCCACCTGATCGGTTCCGGGATGAAGTCGGTCGGCGAAGTCATGGCCATCGGCCGGACATTCGAGGAAGCCCTTCAAAAAGGCCTGCGTATGCTCGAAACCGGCGCAAACGGCATCGTCGGGAATACCCTTTTCAGGTTCAATAATCTGGAGCAGGAATTGCGTGAACCGACTGATGAACGTATCTTCGCCGTTGCCCAGGCCATTGAGCAGGAGATGACCATAGAAAAAATCGCCCGGCTGACCAACATCAATCCCTGGTTCATTTATAAAATCCGGAATATCGTCGAAATGAATGCGATATTGACCGGTTTTCAAGGAAAGGCCCTGCCGCCGGAAGAGTTGCTGGCCGCCAAGAAACTCGGTTTTTCCGATAAACAAATCGGGATTGCAACCGGACAAACCGAAACCGCCATCCAGCAGATACGCTCCCAGTCCGGTATCCGGCCATTTATCCGGCAAATCGACACACTCGCGGCCGAATTTCCGGCCTATACAAATTATCTGTACCTGACATACAATTCCACCCGGGATGACGTGAATCTGACCGACCATAATGCGGTCATCATTCTCGGTTCCGGGGCGTACCGCATCGGCAGTTCGGTCGAATTCGACTGGAGTTGTGTCAATTGCGGCCAGACTCTGCGACGGCTTGGATATAATACAATAATGCTGAATTATAACCCGGAAACCGTCAGCACCGATTACGACGAGTCCGATTTCCTGGTTTTCGATGAGATCAGTTTTGAAAACGTCGTGGAAATTAATGCCAAATTACGGGCAATGGGCGTGATCGTCTCGATGGGCGGACAGATTCCGAATAACCTGGCCATCAAACTGCATCAGGCCAATGTGCGGATTCTCGGCACTTCGCCGGAAAGCATCGACCGGGCGGAAAACCGGCGCAAATTTTCCGACCTGCTGGACGACCTGAACATCGACCAGCCGATCTGGGAAGAGATTACATCAATCGCTCTGGCGCGTGAATTTGCCGAAAAATACGGCTACCCGGTACTGATCCGGCCGTCGTATGTCCTGAGCGGCGCGGCTATGGCCGTAGCCTCCAACGATGAAGAATTGGTTCAATACCTGCAAAGAGCCGTGACGATTTCTCCGGAATATCCGACCGTCATCAGCAAATTCCTAGAAAATGCCAAGGAAATCGAATGCGATGCCGTCGCCCGCAATGGTGAAATCGTCGTCTACGCCATTTCCGAGCACGTCGAAAATGCCGGTGTCCATTCCGGCGACGCAACCCTGGTTCTGCCGCCGCAACGAACCTATCTGGAAACCATACGACGCATCCGGTTAATTTCCCGCAAGATTGCCAAAACCCTGAATATCAACGGGCCGTTCAATATCCAGTTTATCGCCAAGCAGAACGAAGTCAAGGTGATCGAATGCAATCTGCGAGCTTCGCGCAGTTTCCCGTTCGTCTCGAAAGTCTTGAAGCGTAATTTCATCGACATTGCCACGCAGGTCATTATGCGCGTCCCATTATCGCCGGTGTCGGTTTCGCTTTTCGAACTGAATCATGTCGGTGTGAAGGCGCCGCAATTTTCTTTTACCCGCCTGCAAGGCGCCGATCCGACCCTCGGCGTGGAAATGGCTTCGACCGGCGAAGTGGCCTGTCTCGGCGACGACTTCGACGAGGCCTTTTTGAAGGCCCTGATCTCGGTCGGCTATCGCTTTCCGATTCGCTCTGCCCTGATCTCTTCCGGGCCGATCGAGTCCAAAGCCGAATTGCTGGAATCGATTCGGACTCTCCAGAATATGAATGTCCGTCTGTATGCCACCGGCGGCACGGCCAAATTTCTGGAAGCCAATAAAATTATGGTTGAGACTCTCTACTGGCCGCTCGAAAAGAAAGAGCCAAATGCAGTCTCTTATATTAAAAGTGGTAAGATCGATCTGGTCATCAACATTCCGAAAAGTTACCAGGAACGCGAACTCACCAACGGATATTTGATCCGCCGGACCGCGGCCGATTTCAACGTCATGCTGATTACCAACCGCCAGATCGCCATGCGGTTTATTGAAGCAATCGGGCGCATAAAACCGGAAGATCTGAAAATCCGCAGTTGGGGCGATTACTGATTTGATGATTAGTTAATTGGTAGAAGTACGTCCGGTCTGAGGTTTTTCAGAAAATCTTCACATGGTAAACACAGAATGTTTTTTATATGTAGTTTTTCTGTTCCACGATACAGAAAAATTGCCTGACTGTCGGGATAATCTCGCAAAAAGGCGCTTAAACCACGTAAATCCTCCGGGCGCACCCGGCCGGTGTTTTTGACCTCTATCGCAAAGAATGCTTCGGCTCCGTATAGAATAAAATCTACTTCCATTCCGTCTAATGAACGCCAGTAAGATAATTCAAAATCATTACCCCGGTAAGCCTTCCAGGCCATTAAATGCTGAGCTACCAAACCTTCCAGTGCAATTCCGGCAACCTCTTCCGGCCGATCCAATGCTCCGGTTGGTCGGAGGGTTGTATATATTCCGGTATCAAAGAAATAAAATTTAGGATGAACTACCAATTTTCTTTGAACCCGACGGGAAAAAACCGGTAGGCGAAAAGCCAGTAAAATATCTTCGAGGATTTTCACATAACCCTCGACCACTTTGCGCTCTATCTGGCATTCCCGGGCGATATTGCTGACATTAAGCACCGAACCGTTCGAAAAACTGATAGACTCGAGAAAACGGCTGAAATTGCTGATGTTTCGAATTTGACTTTCAATCTGAACTTCTTCCCGAATGTAAAGGGCAATGTAAGTTTCCAGAACATCAAATGGATTCGGTGAATCGATGACAATCGGTAAAAGTCCATGTTTTATAACTTCATCGAAAGGAATACGATCGGGAATCTCGGCTAACATGAACGGATGGAGCGTGCGTAACAACACCCGGCCGGCTAATAAATCGACTCCACCGCGGCGTAATTTACGGGCGCTGGATCCGGTCAGTATAAATTGGAGAGTCTTGTCCTGTTCTATCAAACTGTGAACAACACTTAAAATCTCTGGTACTTTTTGGACTTCGTCCACAATAATGGTTTTCTTATCGGGATTGCCTCTGATAAGTTCGATTAATCTTTCCGGGCGAGCCAGGTATTTCCGATAAACATCCGGCAATAATAAATCTACCACCAATGCTTCCGGATAAAGCAGTTTTAACAAGGTGGATTTACCGGTTCCACGCGGTCCAAAAAGAAAGTAATTTGTGGAAGGTACTTTAAAGAATCTCGGGTAGATTGTTTCCATAATTCACCTATATTTGGAAATGAACGACCCAAATTTATGATAACGCCGGAACAATATCAAGACCGAAGTCGGATTTATCAGATTTCATAGCGATTCAAATACAAAACAACTTGACAACTTCTTTATGTGGATTAATTGTCAAATATCTCTAATTTCG
>JAZDEI010000110.1:0-7511 GCA_043808945.1 Fidelibacterota bacterium
TCTTCGCCGGCATATTTCCATCCGGTTCCAGGCAGTACCTGATCCTGCAATATTTAAATTATGTGTCAATTGATTATCGTAAGATTGTGATAGAGTCGGAATTTGCCCAAAAGTTGATGCAGTATATTACGGCGCTTGATCCAAACACAAAATAGGATACTGTTCTTCAAAAAGCGTTCTGGCAAGCAAATAATTTAAAACTGATTGCGGCGCTTATTAATACATGTGTTGCTTCAGGAAATTAATCATCTGTGGGTAAAAAGCCTGCCGGTAACCGCCAAACCATGACAGACTCCCCAAACCATCATAGGGAATGTACTGCACATTAGGAATTGTCGATGCCAGAAATTCGCCATGTTTCACCGGGATAGTCCGGTTTAACCGGCTGTGGATGACCAGGCTGGGAATATACATCATTTCGGTCTGATAGCGTGGCAGGTTGGCACACAACGCTTCTTCATATTTTAAGCCATAAGCACGCTGGCTCATCGGCGCGTACATGGCGACATATTTTTTTAGTTTCAAAACATCTTCAGGATTTGTCAGGAGCGTACTGGCGATTTGTTTGCAGGTTGCACCGTCGATACTGGTCTCCGCCTTCAAATATTGTTTAAAAACCAAACTCGGAAAAGCCGAGACGGCTAATGATTGTATCCATCCGAAGAAATCGTTGCGGAATCCGGCTAATAGCAACCGCGTGACGATGGAATTATCGACGATAGAGGCGGGAGAATAACTCTGACTGACCGCATCATGAAAAACGATACAGGCGACGCGATTAGGATAATAAAACGCAAAATTAATAGCCAGCGGTCCACCGATCCCGTCCGCGATGATTGCGACTTTGCCGGGGATTTTCAGGCGTTCCAGGAATTCCTTGAGCATATTGGCCTGGGCTTTGAAAGTCTTACCACTGTTGATCGGTGTCCGTAAATAACCCGGCCGCGAAGGACATAAAACCCGGAATCCCTGATTAGCCAGATCGCGGTAAAAGTAAATCTGGTCATAACCGGTTCCTCCGCCGTGTAATAACAGAACGACCGGACCGCGTCCGACCTCACCATATTCGACGAATCCGGCGCCGGTTTGAATCAGCACCGAGTTTTGGACTAATTGTTTTGACAGGCTGGATTTCCACCAGATAAAACTACCAACGGGGATTACGATAAAAATCAGAACGAGGATAATTACCCAGATCATGATGCGTCTATGTTTGATCAGCATTTTACAGTCCTTTTTATTTGGATTTTAAACATACGGAAAATCCTGGTTTACTGAGACAGATCATTTTTATGAATATGTAACATCCGTTAATAAAATACAAATAATCTTAATGTTTTTCAAGTAGTCATCTAAAATCGATGAATTTATTTCTCACGATTTTTGTCTACCCGTATAATTGCATTAACGCCGATCGTTGATCCTGTAACAGCACTGACCCAGAAAAAATCAACTCTGATTGGTCAGCGGGAAAAATTAGTATCTTTTTTCAGGTGCGTTTCAGAAGAACACTCAGATTGCGTGTAAATATCGGAAAATCCTGCCGGGAAGTGGCAGGATAATAATCGCGGAGTTTGCGCGATAAGGTTTTGATCAGCGCATCGTCCACCCGGCCTTCCAGAATGGATCGGGTTTCTTCGGCGGAAATATCCGCGAGCCTGCCCGTCATTTTACGAACAGCGGCGTTAGCGGGGCAGTATAGCTGACAGCGCATGCACCCCATCAAAGCATTATGCGCGTCGGGCTTGATCCAGTCCGGGAAATCACCGGCAACTTCATTGTAAAGGGTGACACAGCGGCCGGCATCGATCACGAATTGGTCATCGCGGATACATTTGTTCGGGCACTTTGAACGGCAGATATGGCAGTCATTGCAGGAATCCATCAGACTGGCCGGTTGAAAGTGATCCTCTTTGAAAGGATAGTCGGTGTAATAGGCATACAGCGTCAGAAAACTGCCCATTCCTTCAACATAGGTTATGTTGGTTCGCCCGTATTTGGCCAGACCGCTCTGCACTGCCAGTCGTTTTAAAAAGATGCCCCGGGCGCGCTGGATTTTATAACCCGGTTCGCCGATAATTTTGTTGCGGATCAGGTTTTCGATACTCTCTAATGTAACACCATCGTCGTAATACTGGGGCGGCATCATCAGCTCGTGCGGTGTTCCGTTATACTCGAAATTCACCAGCATCAGGGGCGTGAAAATCGCTATCACAATTACGAACTGAGCGTCCGGGAAATCCGGCGGTACGGTAAATTTTAATTTATCAATATATCCGCGATAAATCGGGTGATCGCTCAGTTGGCCGGATTTTTTAATCTTATCGAATTCCGCCTGAAGTTCGGGGAAGTGTTTGACTGACATCGTCTTGTATTGATATTCAAAAGGCGCTGTTTCGGAATTAGATTCTATCGACAACATTTCCGAGATCAAACGGTCGGGACGAATACTCAGAAGGCAACCGCCGATTATGGTTTTCCTGATAAAATCCCGCCGGGACAGATTGGTTTTATTCTCGTGGGTTTTCATAATCACCTCTTATGAATTTTATTAAACCAGTGGAATAATAAAGAGGCATAACGGTACAATCAATCGATTATTATATGAGAGCGCAATCATCCAGTTGAACGGATAGCCGGAAAGATAAGAGGTTTTTATAACAAGGTTATCTTGTTATTGATGATACCGGATCTACGGTAATAAACTCCAACTCAATCGGTCGTAAATGTAGAAACAAATTTTTCCGGGAGATGCACTCCGTAATAATCAGTCAGGGAAGTGTCGATCTCGATGGTATAAGTCGTTGAAGCCTCCAAACTGGAATCGGGATAAACATAAAAGTAGGAGTAACCGGAGGATGCATTAGTAGCGATATCATAGTCGAATTCAGGTGTAAAATGGAGTGCGTTTTTAATAGTACTCTCATCGATAACATTATTAAGGACAATCCGAATATATGGATTGACGGAAACATAACACTGACTATTGTATGGTGTGATACTTCTAATTTTAAAAGGATCAGTATGGATGGACAGAGTTGTATCGGAGGCCAACGGATTACCGTTTACATCGGTAAAATTATGACTGATTGTAAACGTAATTGTTGTATCGGACATCCATCCGTTTGCTGGAAATAAATATATCCCCGAACTGGTATAGTATCCTTCAGTATATACTCCAATTGGAGGAGTTATCGTCAGGTGGCTGATAAAATTTTCTGTATCTACGATAGAATTAAAACCAAATCGCAGGTATGAAAAATATCCGTTACTATTGTACACATCAAAATTCTCTAAACTGAAAGGTTCGGTATTGAAAGAATATGTATACGGAAATTCGAGGTGTTCGCCGCCGATAGTAAGGGCGGTAGTATCGATCGAGATCGTATAGGTCGTACCTAATTGAAAATCTAAATAAATTGACAAATAGTTATATGAAGAAGACGAATAGTTTGAATAAGTTACTTCATCACTATTCGGTTCGATTTGGATCGCATCGATAACGGACTCCCAATTCATTTCCTCTGTGAAGTAAATTGTAACGGAATGGGAGCTTGAATACCTACTGCTGCTTGATATCGAAAACCGATCAATCGGAAATGGAATCGTCGATAATTCGATTATACCGATATCATAAATTTCATCATCTCCAACATATATATCCTTCAGTTCCTTTCTCCCGTATTGGGGGGCATCCGCCAATAAATTGTAATGTCCCGGATCCAAATCCTCGATTTTAAAATACCCTTCGGCGTCGACCTCAATATGGATGGTTTCATCGGATATACGGATCTCGACGAAGGCATCGATTCCGGCCGGTAAAATCTGGCCGGCAATTGTACTCGGTCCTTTTTCAATATACACAGTGATATCCTTTTCACAGGATGTTATCAGAATGATAACCAATAATAAGAAGAATAGTTTTTTCATCACTCATTTCTCCTCTTTTAGGGGATTTAATTGCTTGGTGAACTCATGAAAGTAAATTCCTTCCTGTTCTATGACCAAAAAACTCAGGCGGACTTTTTATCCGGCATCCAAATACTAACAATAGTTTAGAATATTTAAATGCATAAGTCAAGAATTTTCCTCATGGATACGAATACAGAGAGAGATACTTGAAAAGTAGTTGGAAGAGAGCGGATGGCCACTTATTTAACTAGTTACACGGCATTCCGTCATAATGCACGACTTCTTCCGGTTTGCCGCAGAATTCAAAACTATGGTTGCGATGGTCGCGTTCATCGAGTCCGATGCGTCTGAAAACGTCAGCCCATGAATTGAAGGTGCCGTATTCGCCGACAAGATCGCTTTCGACCGGCTGATTTTCCCATTCCGGGTGATCGGCAACAAATTTAGCATAAACGTGTTCGGCGTGATCTTCGAATTCGGCGTTGAAAAGGTAAGCCCTCCGGATACTAAAAATGGCCAGCGAACTGGCAAAAAGATAATAAACGGCGACCAGGAGGTAAGGGACTGGCTGGAAAAGATACCATGTATTGCGAATCTGATCGGTTTTCATTTTTTCGTTGATAACTAACAGATGCCAGTACTCGTTATCCTGGGCTGACCGGCTCCATCCAATTATATGCCGGCTTTGAGTAATAATTTTGCGATTGGAGTATGCGTGGGTCAGGCGCGTATAATGGCGTGCTTCCCAGGCCCGATAAGGAATGCTGGCCAGGATTTCGATCAGTTTGGTTTTAGCGAGTGTGACCCGCCATCCGGTGAAAATGTCCATGCTGAGAAAAAAGATGCGTGCAATCAGTGAATATTTATAGCGCGGCCGATTCAGGGAACTCAATTGCTCTTTTTTCAAGTCGATACTTTTATGATAATCGTGCATATATCCTCTTTAAATGGATTCAATTGAATGACCGGAAATATATTCAAGACTTGTACCTGAAACAACAATCACTTACCTGAAACCGGACAAATTGATTCTTCGGTCGAAATAAAAACACACTACCCTTCATAGTGAAACCATGAAGGGTAGTGATGGATTGCTTATTTTTCGACTAAATATCAGCCGAAGAATGGCTTAATACCGGCCGCCGCCGCGATGTTCGCCGCCGCCCGATCTGCCGCCACCGAAGCGATTGCCGCCGCCGGGACGTCCGCCGCCAAAGCGATCGCCACCGCGTCCGCCTTCGGGACGAGGACGAGCTTCGTTGACACTGATGGTCTTGCCTTTCAGGTCCTTGCCATTCATACCACTGATGGCAGCCTGAGCTTCGGCCATCAACGGCATCTCAACAAAGCCGAAGCCTCTTGATTCGCCGGTGAATTTGTCTTTAATTACTGAAGCATTGGCAACCTGGCCGAAAGCTTCAAAAGCTGTGCGTAAGTCAGATTCCGTGACATTAGACGCTACATTTCCTACGTAGATGTTCATTTTGACCTCCTTTTGATCTTGAACGCTTTAACGTACTTTCTTTTTACATTAACACAATGGGCTTATCTCTAAGCGGGTTCCATAACCCAAGTCCAGAAAGTAGTATCCGCATATACCCTGTTTTAAGGGCATTTTCTCGATCATTGATTGGTCTACCACTACGTGAGAAGAATTTTCTGGTTGGTTTGTGATTGATGGTTTACTCGTTTTTCGAAAAGCGTCGCATTAAGATACTTTAAAGTATGCGGTTAAACAAGCTTTATTTTTTTTGTATTTAGATTGAATATTGTCAGGCTTGGCTCAAATCGGGTTGATTCTGAAAACAGCGATTTATTTTAGCAATAAAAATTTGCCCGCGCGGGCCTGTTCACCGACCTGGACACGATAGAAATAAAGACCGGAAACATAAGAATTTCCGTTCCATTCAAAATCGTGCCGACCGGCCGAAAGAGGACCTAAACATATTTCTGAAATCTGGTTACCATGCAGATCGAAAATGGTGAGTATGACCGCACTGGAGATTGGCATATCGAACGCCAGGTGTGTCGTATTATTGAATGGATTCGGGTAGGCCGGATAGAGTTGAAAGTAGTCAGGACCGTCAAATGACGGACCGGGAACGATAATTTTATCACTGAATGAATGAGTACCGAGATAAGTAAAAGTGTTCTGATCGTAAACAATCCATTCGGAATCGTCGGCATTCGTTCCAGAAGAAGTCGCCCAGACGGCATTTCCACACCGGATTTCGGGTTTGCGCACCAGGGTATGATCTTTGGTAGCACCGCTGACTCCGGCGACCGGCCAGCCGCTTGTGCTGTAAGTGGAATCGCGATAGGCACCGATAATATCAAGAAAAATAGTGTCAGTGCCGCTGATTTTTACCAGAGCGCGGACATCATCGCCGTTGAAATTCATTACGGTGCTGGAGACAACATCATTGGCCACGCCTAAAATACTCTGATCGGCGCTGGAATAAGCTATTACCCAGACCTGTCCCGGATTGAGAATCGTACCGGAAGGGAATTTATAGTTGGTCGCAAGCCAGGGATCATTATTCGTATTGGAAATTATGGCGAAGTCGTCAAGATTTACGGCAATAGTGGAACCATTGACAATTTCGAGGGCTTTATTGTTACTACTGCCTTCGATATATTCGGAAAAGAAAATCACCCGGTTAGTAGTATCTTCGGATAAGGTTGCGATTTGCAGAGTCGCGGCAGCGGATTCGCCATTGGCGCTCCAGGCGGTGACACCGAAAGTATAGGAATTGCCGGAAGTAAGTCCTTCAACGGTATAAACGGTGGTATTTATATTGGTGATACTTATCAGACTGTCATTCTGATAAACCCGAAAACCACTTTCATCTGTTGAATTATCCGTCCAGGTCAGCGTGACTGTGGTGTATGAAATGTCTGTCGCTTCGAGTTGGGAGGGCGCTGAAGGCGGCGGATTATCTCCCCAGATCAGATTAACGTATTCCGGGTGATCGATGAATGGATTGCGGTTATGCTGATAGGAATAAATCACTTCATTGCGATTGCGTTCAAAATTGTCAACCGGATCCTGTTCATGCCACTCGAGTAATGTAGATAGTTTCCCGAAATATCCAACGCCATCGCTTGAGAGTGCTTCAGTGTTTACCTGATCTACCAATTCTAACTGAGGCTCACCGTTTTCACCTTCGTAACGTGTAGCCATGTAAAACAACATACGTGCGATGTCACCTTTAACAGCATTACGTGGTTCCCAGGAATCATTATCGGTATAACAACCAGTCGCAACACCTTCGTCTATATATTGAGTACCACCATTATCAAAATCCTTGTTACCCCGGGCAGAGTTGACGGTAATATCAGTTGGACGTAAGTGATGTGCATCGGTACCGGCGGGTGGTGTTTCGCTGAAATCGCCGTGAGATTTTGCCCAGACATGTTCACGATTCCAACCATTGCCATTGTTATATTCGTTAGGGCCATTGATAGACCAGCCGGTATATAACAAAATGACGTTATTTGTATTATTCGTATCTTTGTCAGTGTTTTTCAGAATATCCCATACATCGGTTGATGAAGAAGTGTAGGGATAGGTAGTATGTCCTTTGATAATGTTGTAC
>JAZDEI010000111.1:0-5609 GCA_043808945.1 Fidelibacterota bacterium
ACCCACGAACCTCTCGGTGACCATCTTACGATTGACATAACACTGCACTCCTTTCATTGAGTATTTTATCAGTTATTTCACTTTAATTTCGATTGATTTCGGCTGAACTTCGGGCAACTTCGGAATGGAAACATTCAGAATACCGTTTTTGAATTCAGCCGCGATCTTTTCCTGATCGACCAATTCCGGCAAGCGGAAACAGCGCTGGAACGAGCCGAAGATTCTTTCGGTCTGGTGAAAATTCTTTTCATCGATCTTCTTTTCCAATTTCTTTTCCCCGGAAATCGTCAGAACATTGTCCTTCAGGTTGATGCTGACGTCATCTTTTTTCACACCGGGCAATTCAGCCGTCACGACGTATTCCTTTTCTTTTTCTTCAATGTCGACAACGGGTGCGAAAGCCGGTAAAGCCGATTCTGCGTTCCGATCGAAGAATGTGTCGAAAACCCGGTCGGCGAAATAAGGATAGATTAAAGAACGTTTGGGTGTCCATCTGGTGATTTGCATAAAAACCTCCTTTTATTTTTGTTTTTCATTTCACCTTTTTCAAAAACCGTTATGTAATTACACAAGTGGCGTGCCGTTGCCGGATTTATTTTCTATTGGCAGACCTTTTGAAAATCTGGCGAAGCGCCTTTGCCGATGTGACGAGACTAAGCAGATTTGACATTCCACTTTGGCAGAGCCACGCCAGATCGGCAAAATGGATCGCTGTTTGACATTTTATTCTTATAGGATAAACCATTGAGATCGCTGAGGACGCAGAGATTTTAATATCGCAATGCCGTTATTAAATCACCTCCGCGGTCTCAGCGTCCTCCGCAGTGAATTAGTCCGGGTAAAAAGATATTGCATTGGAAGGACTTTACTTTCTTGCCCTTTTGTCGCCTGTTCTCTAAATTCCGCAAGTCCGATTGGTTGAAAAATTATGGGAATAGTCAGATTAAACAACATGGTTTTTTACGGTTATCACGGCGTGGCCGAGCCGGAGAAAATTCTGGGTGGTAAGATCGAGGTGGATGTCGAACTGGAATTCGACATGACGAAAGTGATCCGTAGCGATCACCTGCCGGATACGATTAATTATGAACAGGTTTACCAGCTCGTGCAGGAAGTCGTCACCCAGTCCAAATTTTTCCTGATCGAAGCCCTCGCCGGGCGAATTTTGAAGAAAATTTTCGAGCAGCATCCGGTCGAATTGGTGCGCGTGCGAATCCGGAAACCCAACGCGCCCATCAAAGGCGTACTGGAAAATGTCGAGGTCGAACTAATGCGGCGGCGGAATCAGCTGGGAGAAATATCGTGAGCGAAATGCGGGTTTTTCTGGCTCTGGGCGGTAATCTCGACTCACGCGAAAAATATCTTGCCGATGCCGTTACGGCTATTGAAAATTGTCGGCAAATCACCATTCGTAATCTCTCCTCCATTTACGAAACCGAACCAAAATACAATACCGATCAGCCCGACTTTTTGAATATGGTTATCGAGATCGGCACAACTCTCGATCCGGCGCAATTGCTGGCCTTTTGTAAAAACACCGAAACCATACTTGGCCGCCGGAATTCTATCGTCCGTAATTCGCCCCGCGAAATCGATCTCGATATAATCTTTTACGACCGGAAAATCATCGATACTCCCACCCTGAAGATTCCGCATCCCGGCCTGTACGAACGTAAATTCGTGCTCGCGCCCTTAGCCGAAATCGCGCCCGAGTTCGCTTGCCCGAAAACCGGAAAATCAGTGGTCGAGTTATTGAATGCCTGCCCGGACACTGACCGGGTCGACCGAATCGGGCAGATTGATGAAATATTGACTTTCCCTGTCAGCATTGGAGTGCTATGAAGAATCTCTACTTTTTAGTCATTGAAGGCGTCATTGGAGCCGGCAAGACCAGCCTGGCCCGGATCATGACGGAAAAACTTAGTGCCAGATTAGTGCTAGAAAAATTCGAAGAGAATCCTTTTCTCGAGGATTTTTACCGCGATCCCGAGCGATATGCGTTCCAGACCCAGCTGTACTTCCTGTTAAGCCGTTATCGTCAGCAAATGGAACTCAAGCAGATCGATCTTTTTACCAACCTGTTAATCAGCGATTATATGTTCGCCAAAGATAAACTGTTTGCGACTCTCAACCTCGACGAAAAGGAAATGTCGCTGTACACGCTGATCGCCCAGCAACTTGAGAAAGAATTACCCAAACCCGACCTTGTGGTCTATTTACAGGCCAGCACCGATCACCTGATGTCCAATATCAAAAAGCGCGGGCGCACTTACGAAAAGACGATTACCCGCGACTATATCGATTCGCTGAACCAGATTTACAACGAATATTTCTTCCGATATAAGGACAGCCCGCTGATTATCATCAATACTAATGAGATCGATTTCGTGAATAATGAAAGCGACCTGAATGAACTCATCCAGGTTATCCGCCAACCGATCACCGGTACGGTTTATTACAATCCGGAAAGGAAGGTGCAGTAATGCTCAAATTATTCCTTTTCCTGCTGGTACTTTACCTGATCTGGAAAATTATCAAACCCAATATCCCGCATCAACCGACCCAACAGCCGCCGATAAAACGCGAGGAACCGCCCGCCTCTTTGCAAATCAACAAAGATCAAATCGAAGATGCCCATTTTAAAGAAATTGACGACCCGGACACGAAAACCGGCGAGTAAAAATCCTTTAAATTTTTCTAAAATCTTTTCCCTGTGGAGCCTGCTGATTATTATAGTCGCGGCCATTGTTTACATTAATCTATACAGATCACCCGACTACAATCCAGCCGCCTGGCAGAAGTTGATCCGCGAACACTTTAAGCAGTATCCGGCCATGCAACCGGCGGATGTCTATAAACTCGTCTATCAGGGCACATTCGGCCCGGGTCATCTCGGCGCCGATTCAACTAAGATGCTGGCTTATCTGCAAAACGAGATCGCAAATGTCGCGGCCGATTCGGATGCAGTTTTTTATGAACGAGTTTCACCTTCTAAATATATCCGGGTTAACTTAAAATATCTGAAATTTAAACATGTCGATCCTGGACCACTCGTTAAGGCAATTCTAAAATCGAGTACTGTTCCAGCCGATTCCAGTTTGTTTCTACAACACTGGAAATTGGTCGAACAGATGGTCGCTGATGGTGAATTGCCATTCGATCCGACGGATTTTCAGGCTTTTTCCGACAGCATAAAAAGTAACGGCTATCCTCTGATTCACCATTCCGAACAATATATGAAGATCTATCAGCCGGCTTACCGCGTCATCGACGAAAAATTCCTGGATAGTTTGCCAGTTAAAATAGAGAAGACTCTCGGTAAATGAAATTCGGTTACTATTTCATTCCTCTCCTGCTCGGGCTGCTTGGCGGCGTCATTCAGAATCCGCACAACCGCACGACGCTCCGATCGCGGCTGATGCTGATCCTGATGTCTTCGACACTGATAGCGTTGATCCCGGGCTGGCGCCTGTACTCGCGTGGGATGATCGACGTCAATACTTTTTACCTGTTGTTGATTAACGCCGGAACGGCCGCGGGCGTTCTGATCCTGCTCGAACGATTGCTGTTAAAACACTGGTGGTGGGCGCTTTTCGCCGGAATATCGATTGGACTATTGTCGGTTATCATCGTCCAGCGTCATATTTCCGACATTAACCGGACGGCTTTTTTACTCGGAATTCTGGTTGGTTGTGGTTACCTGCTCGGCGGTTTAGTTATGAAGACCTGGCCAAAAACGTGAAAAGATTGGTTATCACCGGCGCCAGCGGTTTTCTCGGCGGACACATCGCCCAATATGCAGCTGAGCGCTTCGAAACACTGGGACTCTTTGCGACTTATCGATTTAACCTGAAGGACATTGCAAGTCAAAAAATCGACCTGACAAACCCTCCAACAATTAGCGCCGTTCTCGACCAATTCAAACCAGCGATTGTCGTTCATAATGCCGCTCTGGCCGATCCCGATCGTTGTGAGAACCAACCGGAACTTGCCCGGCAGATCAATGTCGTAGCGACTGAACGGATCGCAACCTGGTGCCGCCAAAACTCCGCGCGTTTAATATACATCTCGACCGATATGGTTTTCGACGGGGAAAAAGGCCATTATTCCGAGAGCGATCAGCCTGATCCGGTTAGTGTCTACGGCCGGAGCAAAGCCGATGCCGAGGAAAGGGTTCTGGCAATTAATCCCGAAACGAGCGTAGGCCGCATCGCGCTGATGTACGGCCGGGGAATTTTTCGGCGCGTTTATTCTTCAGAATGGATCGAGAGAGAACTGCGTCTGCGCGCCAACCAATCGGCAATCGCACCACTGGGATTATTCGCCGATCAATTCCGCAGTATGCTGTCGGTCAGGAATGCGGCGCAGGCGATTCTGGAACTGGCCGAATCCAATTTTCGCGGCATTTTGCATATCGGCGGCGCCGACCGAATCAGCCGCTACGATTTCGGTGAAAAGTTATGTCATCACCTGGGATTGCCGCTGACCGCAATTCACAGAATATACCAGGCCGATTTTAAATCAGCGGCTCCGCGACCACGCGACGTCAGTCTAAATATTGACCTGGCGCGCTCGATATTAAAAACACCTCTTTTATCCGTTGCCGCAGGCTTGAATGAGGCGTACCAATAACCGCAATATTCTCAATCGAGGTCAAATGAACAGTCGTTGGTTATCAATCAGTCAGTCATTAATTAAAAGCCAATTTCTTTTACTGATCCTGCTGATGTTTCCGGTTTTCGCATCCGCTCAGTCGTTTCTAAAGGGTTTCAACGAATATGTTGATCGAACCATGCGCAGTTTTGATGCGCCCGGTGTCGCGATCGGCATTGTGAAAAATGATTCACTGATCTACTCCAAAGGCTTTGGCGTCTGCAAACTCGGAACAAATCAAGTCGTCGATGAAAACACGCTTTTCGCGATTGGATCGATTTCCAAGTCGACCGTGGCAGTCGCGCTCGGTCTGTTAGTTGACGAAGACAAACTGAAATGGGACGACCGCGTAACTCAATATTTGCCGGATTTCCAGCTTTTCGATCCCTGGGTAACCCGCGAAATAACAATCCGCGATCTGCTGACCCATCGCAGTGGTCTGATCAGCGAAAGCGGCGGTACGATCTGGTATGGTTCCGATTATGACCGCGCGGAGGTCGTTCAGCGTCTGCGTTACCTGAAACCGGTCACGAGTTTTCGGTACAAATATGCTTACCAGAATGTCATGTATCTTGTCGCAGGCGAGATTATACCAGCTGTCACCGGGCAAACCTGGGATGAGTTCGTAAAAGAGCGAATCTTCGGACCGCTCGGCATGCGCAACACCAATACGCACCTGAAAGATTTGGACAATTTCACCAACGTTTCGATTCCGCATGCCATGTTGAATGGTCACCAGCGACCGATTTCCTACCGGAATTATGATAATGTCGGACCGGCCTGTTCGGTCAATTCTACCGTTGTTGAAATGGCACAATACGTGCGACTATTGCTGAACGGCGGCGTGTACAAAGGCCAGCGGCTTTACAGCGAAGCGGTTGCCCGCGAATTATTCAATCCGCAAACCGTCGTGCCGATCCGGGACTATGGGCCGGGATTGGAGCTGATGAAACCGA
>JAZDEI010000112.1:0-3946 GCA_043808945.1 Fidelibacterota bacterium
CGGAAGTCGATTTTCTGATGCGTTTCTCAATGGTAGTTCAAATCTGAGTTACTAATGATTGAATATAAAATAACAAAAGGTTTTAGTCAATACGTTTTTTGTTTATTTTCAGCGGCATTTCCAACTTTTATGAGAATACCGAATATTTATTCCCGATTTTTAATGTTGTTCGACGGCTTTTCCAAGTTCGGAAGATGATTCAGCGCCAAGTTCTGATACCGACTTTGGATAGTTAGATTACGGATTTTACTTCAGCAGAGTCATTTTGAGTATCAGTGTACTACCCACTCTTTGTACAATGACAAAATAAATGCCGGACTGAGCATCTGCTCCGGTTTTATTATGTCCGTTCCAGGTAAACCGATAAGTCCCGGGTGCCTGCTGGCCAACTTTCTCCGAGTAAATTTCTCGACCAAGCAGATCTACGATTCTCAGTTTGACATCTGATGATTTTTCCAGATCGTACTCGAATGATGTGACTGAATTGAACGGATTCGGATAATTCGGGTGTATTTTAAATGTGCTGGGAGCCGTATTGTCCGTTATCTTAATACTTGATAAAATCCCCTGTTCAGGTGTGGGCAATTTACGATCAGTGTATATATGGAATTCGCCCGGTGCTAATTGCTCGGAATATGTTGAGCCGGAAACATAAATACTGTCTCCAGAAAAATAGTCAAACCACCAACCACCGTGCTGAAAACTGGTGGCATTTTCAATTGAAGTAACCCCAAAATTACCAATAATAATCGTGTTGGGGCTACCGGACATAGCGATCATTTTAATATTGCTATTAAGTGACATAATTGGCGTCGTATTGGGACTGGTGAAAATTGAATTCTCAAATCTAAGTTTAAGTAAGGCTGCATAAGTTTTGTACAAATTCAGCCGATCAGCCTGCTGAAAATAATCCCATAATAACGGTTTTTCGCAAATCCGGCAGGGATTTTCGATGGAGATATCATAACCTAATTCGCCAAACTGCCAGATCATTTTTGGTCCGGGTAAGGTCAAAAAGAAAGCTGCATTTAATTTAATGCGGTTCAATGCTGTCTGCAGATTTTTAATATTGTACGATCCAGACGCATTGCCCCACTGCAGATTCTTATACATGAGGCGTTCTTCGTCGTGACTTTCCATATAGGTAACCAAACCAGGCAGACTCCAACTACGGCTTTTATAAAATCCCCACGAGAAACTCGATTCGCTCGTATAACCCATCGCCGACTGGGCGTAATTCCAGTTGGAATTTCCCCATAATAACATACCGTAATCGGCCAGGATTTTTTCTTCGCTATTATCCGCAAAATGTTCGAGGATCACATAAGCCGTCGAATCGACACTCCAGATTCGATCGGCCATACGTTTTAAAATAGCGATCCGACCAGCATCGTAGGCAGAACCGTCACCGGGCTTATTGGTAAAGCCTTTGGTGAAATCGAAGCGGAAGCCATCGATCCTGAAATTCGTTAACCAGTAAGCCGTGACCCGATCAACAAAATATTTAGTGTCTTCACTTTCATGATTAAAATCAGAGCCCCAAGAGTAACTCGTATTCGGCGAAGTCTGATTGTACCAGGGGTTTTCAGCCGATGGACGGCTGTTTGTATCGTCCCAATACAATCTTACCAAAGGCGACGACCCGTAAGAATGATTCAGGACAATGTCCTGAATGACGGCGATTCCACGTGCATGACATTCATCGATAAAATGCTTCAATGCGTCGGCAGTACCGTAATATTTATCAGGTGCAAAGTAAAACGACGGATTATAACCCCAGGACGAGTTGCCCTCGAACTCGCTGATTGGCATCAGTTCAATCGCATTAATGCCCAGATTCTGTAAATAATCCAGGGTATCCGTCAGTGTTTGATAGCAATGGTCATCAATGAAATCCCGTATCAGCAGTTCATAAATAACCAGATTGGTCTTAGCCGGTTTCGTAAAATCTTGATTAATCCAGGTGTATGTGCTCGGGAAAGTCTGAAAGACGCCGGTTATTTCCTTGGTCTTACCTGCCGGATAAGGTTTTAGATCAGGATAGACGGACATCGGAATATATTGGTCGTTCCAGGGATCAAGGATCTTCTCGGAATAGGGATCAGCAATTCGGATTTGCCCATCGACCAGATATTGAAATGCGTACTCCTCAGCCGGATCTAAATCTCCGATGTTCAGCCACCAATGCACATCATTGCCACCTTTGTCGTCACAAAGCATGTAAAAACTCGTATCGACCAGCCAATCGTTGAAATCGCCCAGCACATAGACAAATTCTTTGTGCGGCGCCATTAATGAAAGGACAACATTATGGTCGTCGAGGATATTGATTCCATCCTGCACACTCTCTGGCCGGGATTCATAGGTAACCGGCGGATTTATCATAATAGCAAAACTAGCCGTGTCACTTATCCCAGTCGTATCTGTTCCGATCACTGAAATATTCTTCATACCGTATGAACAGCCGGCTGTGAGAAAAGCATAACTCATCACCGAATCGGTAACTATGTTCTTTAACTGTTCGTCAACATACAGTTTCAGAGTATCGACCTCTGTTCCCAATGCTGCTGTTTCAATTTTAATATTGACTGTGTCGCCACAACTGGTAAAAATAGGAGATCTGTGGGAATCGCTGAAACTCAGATCAACGGATGGTTCACTGATAATGACCGTCAGACCCGGTTCATAGAGAGTATGAAATATGTCCGTACCTCCTATATCCCTTCCGGTTTTAGAGCCATCTGCATTGCGAAAAACGAAGGCTAACTGCAGGATTTTTTCATTTGGCGGAATAGTCGCGCTGTTTTCGTGGGAGACGTAATATATTCGCGGATAACCGATCGTTAGTTTGTACAAATTAGTCGTGATCCTCACCAACTTGTTTTTGCTGGTATTGGCTGTTCCGCTGCCACCTGGCCAGGGAGTCACGACGTAGTGCCAATCGCTGGGTTGTGTGCTCAAATTAGTTATGACACCGGTATGAGCATAGACATCACCGGTATAATTAAGCAAACCGGCATTACCTTGGGTAGCGTCGAAGTAGATAACGATCGAATCGCGCTCAGTAGCGTACTGCGGATCTGAGTAAACGACCTGAGCGGCCAAAAACCGTACTGAGAATATTAACGAACAAAGCAGTAGGACTTTCCGTGACATTTATACCTCAAGTATTAGAGTTATTGATTTTTAGTCTGAACAGATAATAATTACTCCCATAGCAAGGAATGGTTATCTTCTGATTCTCGGATAAATAGGTTCCGGAATCGAGTAATAAAACCGGTTCGCATATTTCTGATACCGGGACGAGCGGATCATCCCAGAAGGCCGGGACATTCAGATTCATCCAGTCGCGGCAATCATAGTCGCATTTCCAGTAGCCGGCCGAATCACCGGCAACCGTGCGGTCGTATTTAAATTGCCATTTATCGTTGAAGGTTTGATAACTTCGGTCTATGTTACAGTTACTAAAAACCATAATTATTATAAGTAATTCAGTGCCTTCATAAATAATTCCGGTTAAGAAAAATCAACTGACTGGAGTGGTTCTTACACAACCAGGGTTTGGTTAATTACGGCATCTTCGATCAAGTGATCGACTTTATCGAATTCATCGCCCATCATACCGGCCACAATATGTGAAATGTCGCGATGCATGCGCTGGCCGTACAGAGTGATATCCAGAATGATATAGTTTGTCGCAATGGTCAAGGCCGCCCGGTTTTGCGTCCAGATAGTTTGCTCATCGTCCTTCTTATTGGCCGGACCCATAACTAAATTTTTAGCATCCGTAACGAGAATCAGTTTACGATCCCAGTACTGCTCGAGTTTTTCTTCGGGAATTCCATAGGATAAGGTTTCGCCAATCGGCGGATCAATTTCGTTAAATGTAAAAACCACGACCGAGACGTTCCGCCGGCTGGCATTGGCTAATTGATCTTTCAGAAGC
>JAZDEI010000113.1:0-13568 GCA_043808945.1 Fidelibacterota bacterium
GTTGAATTTCCGGCCAGGGCATGCCTGCTCCTCTGCCGGTTGCCAGATCCAGTTCAAAGACGGCGAGAGTTTCTTTGAATTCTTCGCCCCAGCCGATCATCGTTCCGGTAGAATCCAGCGCGAAGGAATTGCCGTCAAAAATCAATTCATCACGGCCGCCTACCAGATTAACCAGCACAAACGGCCGCCCGAGTTGCGTCACCTTGTCAAGCACCAATTGCCGACGGCGATCGCGTTTATTATATTCGTAGGGTGACGCGGACAGATTCACGACCAGTTCCGCTTCGTCTCTGATCAATTGCTCGGTGACTTTGCGGACATGATTTGTATCCCAGAGGTCTTCGCAAATCTCGACGCCGAGCCGGGTTGGGCGTCCGGCAATTTCGACTTCGACGGGTTGATTCCGGTCCGCCGGCGTGAAATAACGTCTTTCATCAAAAACATCGTAATTCGGCAGAAGCGTCTTGTATCTTTTGGCGATTAACTGACCGGTTTTGATGACAGCGGCGGCGTTGAATAATTTACCGTTTTCGATATTCACGAAACCGAGCACAACGACCATTGCACTTTGACTGGCCTGCACGATCTGATCGAGACATTTCAGGTTACCCGCAATAAATGGCCGATCCAACAACAAATCCTGCGGCGAATATCCGGTAATGGCTAATTCCGGAAAAATCAGCAGGTCGATTTTCTGCCGTTCGGCATCCCGGATAAAACCGCTGATTTTTTGAGTGTTGCCCCGCAGATCGCCGAGAACCGGATTGATCTGCGCCATGCCGATTTTTAATATTTGCTTCAAAATTTTATCTCGAAACGTTTATAGCCGACTAAACCGGGAAACTCATTGACAATGACATTGGTAATATTAGCCAATGGCGGGCCGGCCTTGAGTTCGTTAACAAATTCGTTAATCATACTCTCCGAGCCTTCGACTTCGCAATAAACGGATTCATCCGGCAGGTTTTTTACATAACCGCTCAGCCCGAGTTGCAAAGCTGCCCGGCGTACAAACCAGCGAAAACCGACACCCTGTACCATTCCTTTGACGATGATTTCGGCGTGAGTTTCCATGTTATTGTTCTCCGAAAGTAAAAGCGACGGCTTCCTGCGGGGTGTTGAATTGCCGGAATCCGGCGATCTCCGGCCACGAATTCAGTCCGCAGACCGGTTTGTTCATTTGAATACAATAAGCGATTTCAGACAACGTGCCGTATTTGCCGCCGATGGCGATTGCCGCGTCGCAAGCCCGCGTGATTATCGCATTGCGGGCTACACCGATTCCACTCGGAAGCACGACCTGTACCCAGGCATTGGCGTCGTCTTTATCTTCACCCGGTAAAATGCCAATCGTCAATCCGCCCGCTTCAGAAGCGCCTTTGCAGGCGGCTTCCATGACGCCCGTTCGGCCGCCGCACAGTAAGACAGCGCCGTGTTCGGCGATACTGCGGCCGACGGCATACGCCTTTTGGTAAGTGCGCTCATCGCATACGCGGCCACCCAGTACGGCAATGACTTTCAGCTTATCCGGCATCAGGGTCTCAGTCGATAAATTGAGCGCGGGAAAGGAATTGTTTCGCGGATGTGCGGCACACCGGAAATCCAGGTTACTAATCTTTCCAGGCCGACTCCGAAACCGCTGTGCGGTACCGAGCCGTACTTGCGCAGATCGAGAAACCATTGATATTCTTCCAGCGGCATCTTTTCGGCGGTCATGCGCTGTAGCAGTAAATCGTGATCGTCTTCCCTCTGCGAACCGCCGATGATTTCGCCGTAACCTTCCGGTGCGATCAGGTCGTCGCCGAAGACGAGATCGGGATTATCCGGATCGCGTTTCATGTAAAATGCTTTGATTTCCTTGGGCCATTTCTCGACGAAAACCGGAACGTCCGATCCCTCGGTCAGGAGAGTTTCGTCCTGTGCGCCGAGGTCTTCGAGATGGGTCATCGCCGAACCTTTTCCATGTAAATAATCGACCGCTTCCCGGTGCGTCATCCTTTTAAACGGCGCATCGGCTTTTTGCAGTTGTTCGACGTTGCGTTCCAGGATTGTAAGTTCTTCCTGACATTCGGCCAAAGCCTTGCGGATTACAAAACGGATCAACTCTTCCTGGATACGCATATTTTCGGCATGTTCGACAAAAGCGGCTTCGGCGTCCATCATCCAGAATTCAGTCAGGTGTTTGCGGGTCTTGGATTTTTCGGCACGGAAAACCGGTCCGAAGTCATAAACCCGTCCGAGACTCATGATGCCGGTTTCAAGATAAAGCTGACCGGACTGTGAGAGATAAGCCTTGCCCAGATCGAAATATGGCACTTCGAACAGAGTCGTCGTGCCTTCACAGGCGTTAGGCGTCAGAATCGGTGAGTCGAAACGGATGAAGCCGTTTTCATTCAGGTACTGCGTGATGGCATAATAAACGACATGCCGGATTCGTAACAGCGCCCACTGTTTGCGGGAGCGCAGCCAGAGGTGGCGGTTGTCCATTAAAAATTCCGTGCCGTGTTCCTTGAGCGTAATGGGATAGTCGCGGGCAATTTGATAAACCTGGATGTCTTTAACGATAATTTCCACTCCGCCGGGAGCACGACTGTCAACGTGAATCAGGCCGGTGATACTGATAGACGATTCCTGGGTTAGATTGTCTTTCTGATTGAAAATCTCCTCAGAGACGTCATTACGGGAGACGATTCCCTGGATCAGACCGGTTCCGTCCCGTAGAAGCAGAAACCAGATTTTTCCGCTGGAACGTAAATTGTAAACCCAACCCTTCAGGGTCACTTCCTGATCGGCATAATTCCGGACATCTTTAATAAAAACCCACTGCATGCTTTCCTCTTTCAAATCCTATTCAAAACTCTATTTGTTAAATATTACTCACCAGTCCGCCAGAATTGAATTCATTATGTCTTCGATGATCTGGCTGATCGACTCTGTCAAAGCCGTATCGCGCGTCAGATCGGAAGCGCCGGTCGGATCGTATTCGCTGTAGCCGACGAACTGTTTTTTAAAAATAGAACGGCTGTTGACTTTATCATACCACTCGATCTCGATTTTAATGGTCAGGCGATATTCGGTGACGGATTCACCGGCGGTACTTTCTGTATAAACCAGCGGGCGATCGTCGATGCTTAATATCGTTCCGTACAAAACGGAATGAGCGTTGTCTTCTTCGACCAATTTCAACATGTTTTCTTTAATGAAACCAAGCCGAATCTTGTCAGTGACAGTCTGCTGAATGTTGAATTCCGCGGTGCGATCCGTGAAGATCGGGATGGCGATATTTTTTATATCCGGCGGCAAGGTGCCCTTGAATGAATAAAGCCAGCAGGCGCTGAATGTCAGGCATATCAAGCCGGCTGAAAATAAGGTTATGATCGTCCTGAGGCGGTTATATTTCACCGTAGTCGCTTTCCGGTTAACGTGATTCATCGAGGCCATACTCATTGATTTTGCGGTAGAGGGTTCTTTCGCTGATTTGCAGGGCGTTGGCCGCCTGGCGTTTGCGATTGTTGAATTTTTTTAAAGTCCGCTGGATCAATTCCTTTTCTACTTCAGCCAACGTGACCTTTCCCAGAGATTCCTGATTGATGATGTCATTGCTGATGATCTCGGCGTTTTCCTGTTCCTCGAAGTCTTTTTCTTCAATTTGGGTATGATGGGCACCCTGCCCGACTAAAACCGGCTGGCCGGTCAGGCGGGTGGGCGATAGTTCAAGTTCATGCCGCCGGGTATCATATTTCACCGACGATTGATTGGTGGTGACGGCCTCGTGAATTTCGTGCAATTCCTGTCTCAGCATCATGATCTGCTGGATGATCAACTCCCGTTCGGCCTGGTCGAGACTTTTATTGATTTTCATCGGCAGGTGGGGCGAGGGCATACTTCTTCTCTCGCCCAGCAGGCGTTTTTCGATCATACTGCTGGTAATCACTTCGCCTTTTTGCAACACGATCATGCTTTCCACGAAGTTTTTTAATTCGCGGGTATTGCCGGGCCAGGTATAATCGCGCAAGATATTCAGAGCCGTTGGCGAAAAGCCCTTGAAGGCGATCGCATTATGGTTGGCGAAATCGATTGCGAATTTCTGCACCATCAGCGGAATGTCTTCCGGGTGTTTACGGAGCGGAGGCAAAGTCAGCGTAATCGTCTTGATGCGGTAATACAGGTCTTTGCGGAAATTTTCACGTTCAATTTCGACGGTCAGGTCCTTATTGGTTGCAGTAATGACGCGGACGTCGACCCGGCGCGCTTCGGAACCGCCGACCGGCAGAAATTCGCCGAGTTCCAGCACGCGCAGGAGTTTGACCTGGGTTGCGAGCGGCATTTCACCGATTTCGTCAAGGAAAATCGTGCCGTGATTGGCCGTCTCGAAATAACCTTTGCGATCGTCGGTTGCGCCGGTGAAAGAACCCTTGACGTGGCCAAAGAGTTCGCTTTCCAGGATACCGGCCGGTATCGCCCCGCAGTTCACCTTGACAAAAGGCTGATGTTTACGCAGGCTGTGTCGGTAAATGGCGTTGGCGATGACCTCTTTACCGGTGCCGCTTTCGCCGCAAATCAGGATGGTAATATCGGTACGCGCCACCTGATCGATGGTCTCGACGATCTCTTTGATTCTGTCGGATTCGCCGAGTATGCCGAAACGTTGTTGTAATTTATCAATGTGCTCGTCGTTCATCGTATCTTCTCCCGTCTTAATCATTCGATAACGAAGATTTACGGAGTAACAATCCTTTTTGGCCAATGTCTTTGCGGTAGTAGGCGCCTTCAAATGAGATGCGCTTAATCCGGTCGTAGGCTTTGGCAATTGCCTGCAACAGATCGCCTGCCAGGGCTGTGACCGCCAGGACCCGGCCGCCGCTGGTTTTAAAGTGCGCCTCCGTTTTGGTTGTTCCCGCCTGAAATACGATCCAATCGGGTTCCTGACTAATGTTTTCCAGACCGGTGATTATTTTACCTTTTTCATAGGCGTCGGGATAACCGGCCGAAGCCATGACGACGCATAATGCCGTTTGCCGGGAGAAAATTATAGAGGAGCGGTTTAATTGGCCGTCTGCCGCGCCGAGGATAATAGTGCTTAGATCGGATTCGATCAGCGGCAGAATAACCTGGGTCTCAGGGTCGCCGAACCGGGCATTGAACTCCACGACCGATGGTTCGGTGCCGTCGATCATCAAGCCGCAGTAAAGCACACCGGTATAAGGCGTGCCGGATTCGCGCATGCCGTTCAAAGTCGGAATGATCACCTGTTCTTCAATTTTGCGCATGACTTCCGGGCTGCCGAGCGGAGCCGGAGCGTAAGCGCCCATGCCACCGGTATTCGGTCCGGTATCGTTATTGCCGATGCGCTTATGATCCTGCGCCGTGGGTAGGATAATATATTCGTTGCCATCGGTGACAACAAAAACCGAAAGTTCTTCGCCTTTTAAAAAGTCTTCGATCACGACCAGTTCTCCGGCTTGACCGAAACGGTGCTCGTCCCAGATTGCCCGGATGGCTTGCTGTAATTCCTGCTGGTCGCGGATAATCAAGGCTCCTTTACCGGCCGCCAGACCGTCAACTTTCACGACGTAGGGAAAGGCTTTATTTCTGGTTGTGGCTGACATCGATTCGCGCGAATTGCATATCCGGTAGGCGGCAGTCGGAATCCCGTAGCGGGTCATAAATTCTTTAGCAAAGACTTTACTGCCTTCGAGACGTGCGGCCTGGGCGGTCGGCCCGAAAATCTTAAGACCTTGGGCGCGGAACCGATCGACGATACCGAGCACCAGCGGAATTTCCGGCCCGACAACCGTCAGGTCGATCGCCTGCTTGATCGCAAAATCCAGCAGGCCGTCCAGATCATCATCTTTGATCCGGATGTTTTCTGCCAAAAGGGCAGTTCCGGCATTCCCCGGCGCACAATAAATCCGGGTCACATTTGGCGACTGCGCCAATTTCCAGACCAACGCGTGTTCTCTTCCGCCGCTTCCGACGACTAAAACCTTCATTCAGTGCGCCTAATCATTTCATCCGAAAAGTATCAAAATAAATCGTTTTCAAGTCAGTCAAAATGTCTCAGGAATCTACCGAGATTTCATTCTTGAAACAAGAAAAAGGTTTAAACCTGAGCGGCCCGGAAGTCACGATAGTTGCCCGGTTCATTGCGATTCAGTCAAAATCACTTTCATCTAAGCAGCCAAAGAATTATATTTGGTTTCAAAGATTGAAAATTGAAGAGTGAAACAAACGGGACGTCAAGAAGAGGCGGTATGGTTTTAAAGAACAGGCTGGAACTGCGTTTGTCGAATTCGATTGAAGAACTGCAATCGCTCAATACCGAATTAGAGCAATTCGGCGAGATCTGGAATCTGTCACCGGAACTGATTTTCAATTTAAATCTGGTGCTGGAAGAAATTCTCTCCAATATTATATTCTACGGTTATGACGATACTACGGATCATACGATTAATCTGAATATTGCCCTGGAAGGCGATATTATCGAAATTGAAATAATTGATGATGCCAAACCGTTTAATCCTTTAAACCGGCCCGATCCGGATGTCAACCAATCGCTCGACGCCCGTAAAATCGGCGGTCTGGGAATTTATCTCGTCAAGAAAATTATGGATAAAACCGAATATGTCAATAAGGATGGCAAGAATATTCTAATTCTTCAAAAAAATATAAAAACCTAATCAGAAGGAGTTTGTTAAATGGAGATTGTCACTAAAAAAAGCAATGATGTTCTGGTCGTCGCAATCAGCGGCCGGCTGGACACAATCACGGCTCCGGAATTCGAAAAAAATATCCTGGCGCTCGTTACACCGGAAAATAAGAAAATCGTGCTGGATTGCGCCGACCTGAGCTATATTTCAAGTTCCGGCCTGCGGGTAATTCTGATGACGTTGAAAAAGGTTAAAGCGAACAACGGCAATTTGATTATTTGCAGTTTGCAGGAAAGCATCAAAGAGGTATTCAATATTTGCGGCTTTAGCTCGCTACTCACAATCACGACTGATTGTACGAGTGCTCTCGGGAAAATCTGAAAAATATTACATCCGTAATTGACCCAAATGCTGACCAGATCCGGCGGAATATTTTTTCCGGCGGCTGGTATTAACCGGATAATTAGCAGGGTAGTGACTATATGCTAGAAATACATCAGCAACGGTCGGCCGGATTGGTTACGGTACAGATTAACGGCCGGGTTGACAGCATGACGGCTCAGGAGGTTCAGCAATACCTGGACAATCTGACCGCAACGGGTGAGCGGAAGATCGTCATTGATTTTACGCAAATAAGTTACATCAGCAGTGCCGGTCTGCGAATTCTTTTGTTATTCCAGAAACAATTGAAAAAGGTAGATGGTGAGATCATCCTTTGTAATCTCAGCGCGGGGATAGTCGATGTTTTCCGGATGAGCGGTTTTATCAATGTATTCCGTATCCTGAACTCACTCGACGAGCTCAGCGCCGGGCAGAGGCCGCCGGAATCCGATGCAACGCTAAAAACAACGACAGTGGATGGCGTCGCACTCGAATATATTTCAACTTTGGCGGAACCAGGCCGGTTGACGGTCATCGGTTCCCAGCAAAAAATGGCCGCTTCAGAGTACGGACCGGAAGATGTCAGCACGGTCATGGCCGGTGACCTGCAATTCGGTTTGGGATTGGCGGCACTCGGTGATGACTACGAGAGTACAAAGAATCTGTTTGGCGAAGCGCTGATCGTCAACAGTCATTTGTTTTATTATCCGGCGGTCAAACGGCCGGTCGTGGATTATATGCTGGTAAACTCCGAAAACTCGAGTCTGAAGTACAAGTTTTTTTTCGGACTTAATTTTTCCGGAAGCTTCAACCGGGTCGTGGCCTTCGATTGCAAAGAAGGCTACGTTGAGCTTAATAAGTTGACATCAATAATCAACGATTTGAGTCCGGCAAATGTCACGGGGGTCGTTCTGATCGGCGAGAGCAAGGGATTGCTCGGTATGTTCTTGAAAAAAGTCCCGATTATCGAGAATAAACCGACCAATTCTCTCGGAATTTATAATCGTGAAAATTTCCCGGATTGGATTGATTTCCCGGTCGAACTGACCGATTTCAATAAAACCGTGATCGGTTGCGGCCTTACAATTCGGGATAAAAAGGATGTCCCGGAAACAATTGCACATCTGTTGCCGGATCAATCTGGTTGTCATCTACATGCGGCGGTCTTCGAAAAGGGGCCATTGAATAAAAAGGCCGTCAACTTCCGGCAGGAATTAAATCGCATAACCGGCGAATCCGAAGTCCATAAAGTCATGCATATTCTGGACGGCAGTCGCTTCAGCAGTGGATTGATCGGTTTGATCGAGATAGCCCTTTAGCGGCGATTTTAGCCATGTTTAACTCAAGGAGATAGATCTTATGGAGCTCTGGATCGGTGCTCTCAATCTGGGCTTTTTATATGCTCTGATGGCGATGGGGATTTTTATTACCTATCGCATACACGATTTTGCTGATATTACCGTTGACGGTAGTTTTACAAGTGGCGCAGCAGTCGCGGCTATTATCATTGTTGCCGGAGGCAATCCGTTGCTTGCTCTGCTCGGGGCTTTCATCGTCGGTATGTTCGCCGGCGGCGCCACAGCCCTGATCCATACCAAACTAAATATCAATAGCCTACTGGCCGGGATTCTGGTAATGACCGGATTATATTCGATCAATTTGCATATTATGGGACGTTCCAATATCCCTTTACTGACCCAGGTGACAATTTTCTCTCAAATTGCGCGCTTTAATCCCGGTCTGCCGCAGGAAATCTGGTACACGGTCGTCCTGACCGGATTTATAGCGCTGGGCTGGCTGGCGGTCAGTTTATTTTTCAAAACCGATCTCGGTATCGCCATGCGCGTTACCGGCAATAATCCAATAATGGCAGCGGCGGCCGGCCGGAACGTGAAAATGCTGACACTTCTCGGCGTGGCTTTAGCCAACGGATTGGTGGGACTTTCCGGCGGATTAGTTGCGCAGTACCAGGGATTTGCCGATATCGGAATGGGCATTGGCACAGTCGTAATCGGCCTGGCATCGGTCATCATTGGCGAGTCGATCATCAAGAGCCGCTCGGTCTACATGCGCTTTCTGAGCGTGATAATCGGCTCGGTGGTTTTTCGATTTATGATCGCCTTTGCACTGTATCTCGGGATGAATCCAATCGACCTCAAACTGCTCACCGCCGCATTTGTACTATTGACGTTGATCGTCTCAAAAAAGATTGCAAATAAACAATCTACCCGGACACGCCGGCGGATTGATTTTAAAATGATTTTTAATGCGAAAACCGGCCGGCGGATAACCGGCGCAATGCTCGCGGTGTTCGTTATCGTCATTGGTTTTCTGTTATTCAAACCCGGCGCCGAGCGCTCGAAAATCAGAATCGGCGTTGTGCAATTTACCGACAATGGCCTGCTGGATGTCACCCGCGACAGCTTTGTCAAGGAGATGCAGGCTATCGGTTACACTGATAAAAAGAATTGTCAAATATTACTCGAAAACGCTCACGGGGAAACACCGGTCATCAGCACAATTATCGACAAATTTCTGCGCGATGATGTCGATCTTGTCCTGGCGATCTCAACTTCCGTCACGCAGGCCGCCATTAACAAAGTCAAGGACCGGCCGGTCGTCTTCGCCACGGTCGCCGATCCTTTTATCGTGGGAGCCGGCCAAAGCGACAGTCTGCATATTCCGAATGTCACCGGCGTTTATGGGGCCGTGCCGATGGATAAGACCCTGGAAATGGTCAACCTGTTCTTTCCGGGAAAACTGAAAATCGGTTGTCTCTGGGATCCGTCGCAGGCCAATGTCGTTTTTAATGTCAATAATCTGAAAAGGGAACTGACCCGGTATCCGCAATATCGCTTCGAAGGCGCCAATGCTTCGAACTCATCCGAAGTCTACCAGGCCGCCCTGGCGTTGGTCAATAAAAATATCGACGTTTTTGTACTGCCGCCCGACAATATCATATATTCGGCCTTCGATGCCATCGTCAAGGCCGCCGAAACCAGGAACATCCCGATCTTTATCAGTGACGTCGAACGGCTGGCGGACGGCGCTTTGCTGGCGCTCGGCTATGATTACACCTCCAGTGGCATTCAGGCCGCTCATCTGGTCGATCGGATCATCAAGGGCGCCGATCCGGCCCGGATTCCATTCGAGAAATATACGCGGTTAACGGTCGGTGTGAACCTCAACGTTGCCCGGACAATCGGGCTGAAAGTTCCGCAGAGCGTTTTAGCGCGGGCGACTCTCATTATCGATGAAAAGCCGGCTGCCAGGTCCGAACCGAAACGGCTTGTCCTCTTTCAGTTCAGCGATCACAGTATGATGCAGGAATGTGCCAAAGGTGTGTTGGACGAATTGAAAGCCAGCGGAGTTCTGGAAAAATATAACATTGTCATCGAGCGGAAAAATGCACAGAATGAGTTTGCGCTCGGTCAGTCAATTGCGCAGGACATCGTGCGCCGGAAATATGACTACATCATTTCACTTTCGACGCCAGCCCTGCAAATCATGGCACATACCAATAAAAAGATCCCGCATGTTTTCGGGGCGGTGACCGATCCGTATCGCATGGGAGTCGCAACCAGCCCGGAAGATCATCTGCCGCAATTGACCGGCGTGGCCACTTTTCAACCGGTGGCGGAAGGTTTTAAGGTCATGCGTGAATTATTACCGCGTGCCAAACGGGTCGGTATGGTCTGGAATCCGAGTGAGGCCTGTTCCGAAGCCTGCACAATCAAAGCCAGGGAAGCCGCCCGGCGGTACGGCTTTGAACTAATCGAGGCTACTGTCACCAGCACGACAGAAGTGATGGACGCGCTGAATTCGGTGCTGGACCGCGGCGTCGATATTTTTTTGACGAGTGGTGATAATACGGTGCTGATGGCCATCGAATCTATTTCAGAGGTACTCAAAAAACATAAGATTCCGTATTTTGGCAACACTCCTTCGGACATTTATCGTGGAGGCTTAATATCCGTTGGTGCCGATTATTACGATGTCGGCCGCGAAGTAGCCGGGGTAATGGAAAAAGTCATTGCCGGTGCTAATCCCCGAGACATCCCGATTCAGGATTGTGTCCCGATTCAGATCGGAGTTAACATGGCGCTGGCCAAGGAAATCGGGCTGAATCTGCCGGATACTTTCCTCAAACGAGTTGCTAAAGTCAAGAGGTAAGCGATGATCCATATCCGCAATCTGCATAAAAAATTTAATCCCGGCACAGTTAATGAAGTCTATGCTCTGCAAGGTGTTGACCTGGATGTCCATGATGGCGATTTCATTACAATAATCGGGACCAACGGCAGTGGCAAATCGACCCTGCTGAATGCGGTCGCAGGCGCTTTTCAGCCAGACGAAGGCACGATCGAAATCGCAGGGCGGGACATCACCAGGAAGCCGGACTTCCGGCGTGCGCAGCACATCGCCCGGGTCTTTCAGAATCCATTCAGCGGCACGGCTCCCAATATGAGTATTGCCGAAAACCTGCATATCGCCAGCCTGCGTGGTCGAACAAGTCTTCCCCGGAAAGGCCTGAACGCCGCTCGTTTACAATTTTATCGTGATAAGGTCGGCATCCTGGAAATGCAACTGGAAAACCGGCTGGATGACACGATCGGCACTCTGTCGGGCGGTCAGCGTCAGGCTCTTTCGCTCCTGATGGCAGTGATCACCGAACCGAAAGTCCTTTTGCTGGATGAGCACACCGCTGCCCTCGATCCGAAATCGGCTGTCCAGGTCATTAAACTGACAAAATTCTTCATCTCGCAGGGTAATCTGACAACGTTAATGGTTACGCACAGCATGCAGCAGGCATTGGAACTTGGTAACCGCACGATAATGATGAACAAAGGCAGGATCATCGATGACATCAGTGTCGCCGAAAAAAAACAACTGACGGTCGATGATCTGCTGAACAAATTTATCCAGATTCGCAAACAGGAACAGCTAACTCCGGAACTGCTGGCCGAACTGAAGCAAATGTATGCCTGATATATTTTTAACCGTGTCGGACGATCCTTTGAATGCCGTTGTTTTTCGCAAGATGACAGGTCGTTTTACCTAAAAACCGATTTTGCCTGTGATTGAAAACACCAATGAAGATGAAGGCCATGTACAAAGTATTGGTGGATAAACAAAAAATATATTAAAATCCAGCACATGGAGAGTAATATAAGAAAACCGGATTTTAATTGGAGGAAATAAAAATGAGTTCGAAGATAACTTCTACTTTTCTCGGACTGTCTCTTGCAGTTGTGGTAGTTGTCCTGGTCGTTTTACGGGTAACGGGAGTTTTTCCCCCGATCGATAAAAAGACTGAGTTAATCGGAACAATGGGCGGTGTTGAAAAAGCCGATAAATTCCGGGGCAATCAGTTTTCCTTTAAAGACGTCAAATTCGAAAATCCGGAGTTCGCCGAGTTTGTCCAGAGCGCCGATTTTCAGAATGCAATGAAAGATCCAAATTTTCGCACTCTGATGACCAATCAGGAATTTGTCAAATATTTGGTGCCGCTGATGGAGACCAACAAGGTCCTGGATAACGCTGCTCAGGATTTACAAAAATTTCTATCCAATGCTCAGAATTTTAAAGTTATTTTTACCAATCAGAGTTTTAAAGCCACGGCAGACGCCATGGATCTTAAAAACCTCGATCTGCGCTCCAGTATTTATAATCAAATTGAACAGGCCGTTCAGTTTGGACAATTACCAAAGGCATTCGAAGCGCCAAATTTATTTGAGGTCCAGCAAATGGTTCACAATCGGGACTTCCAGGTATATGTAGGAAGTGCTGAAATGAAAAATATGGTTCCGATGTCGCAGGATTTCTATGCAGTCTGCAGTCAGGATTTTCAAAAATTTGCTTATATGGCCACTGATTTTAACATGGAAGCCTTCAAATCACTTTTTTCCAGCCAGGAGTTCCAGAAGTTAGCACTAAATCCAGGTTTAACCGCGACCTTATCCAGCCAGGATTTCCAGAAACAATTTGGGAGCCAGGATTTCCAGAAAATAGTCCTCAACCAAGATTTCCAGAAAGCGATATTATGTGAGCCTTGATCGGGATATTTAAAAACAATATTCCCTAAAATTCAATAACATTTTTGCAGCAAAACCCATAGATTATCTATGGGTTTTGCTTTTATGACCGAACCATCCGATTAATTTGAATAACAGTAAAAGGATCCGATTAAATGACAGGAATTCCAAAACCGATTGCCCTCATTAACCGGACGATTCTAACCGTGCTTTTGCTCGCTATCGGAAACAGTGCCCAGACTCTGCAAAATCTACGTACCCCCGATCTGAATCTGGTATATTACAGCAACGCTCATGCTTACATCATTCCGCATCTGGCGCGTTGTTTTACAACGACCCTGAATTATTATGAACAGTTTTGGAATTACAAACCGTCCGAACCCTATAACATTTTCATTGAAGATTTCGGTGATTGGGCCAACGGCGGCGCTTCGGCCGTACCGCGCAATTTCGTTTATGTCTCTATCGCACCGTATCTTTATGTTTTCGATGTTGCTCCGGC
>JAZDEI010000114.1:0-3375 GCA_043808945.1 Fidelibacterota bacterium
CGAGGAACACATTATCAAAATTGTCAAAGCAAAAATTCTTCGTTTCATTTAGAACCTATAATCAAGTTGGATTCTGAAATCCGAGTAAAATTTATCATAATAGACTTCGCTGACGACCGGGTTGGATTCTGTTTTTGTATAAATAATCCCATTGACAACATTGGTCAGCGGATCATGCAGATCGAAGCTGTATTTAAACCGTACCGACAGGTCGCGGGATAAACGCGAAAAGACGGCAACCCAGCCATGCAGCGCCCGCGTATCCGTATTGAAGATTCGAAAATCAGTATCTTCGAAATTCCAGAAAAAGCCGCTGTAAGTCATCAGCGAACCCATCAGTTTGATGCGCTCGTTCACATTATGAGTAACGGTCATGCCGAGGGCGTCACTGGCGGCTCCGGCATTGCCGACATACGAAGTCGAACCGGTTTCGGCGTTGATAACCAGACGCGAGCGGGGCGTGAACTCCGTAAAACTATTGGAATAGAACAATTTGACCTGATTGTATTTTGACATGCGGACAATCGCTTCCAGCCGGGTTTCGTTAGCCTGGTAAAAGACCGGCGTCAGGATGTCGGTTTTGTCGCGATGCTGCCATTTTTGGCGAATCCGGAAGCGGTATTTGAAAACCGGGCGATATTCCAGGTTGACCACTGCGCGGTTGTACTGGGCATTATCGGCCACGCGCGTCCAGATATCCTGCTCCGCTGTCACGACTAAGCTGCGATGCAACTGATAGCGGGTTGATAAATACAATCCGTGTTCGGATTGCGGTTGCGCCGTTGCGGAATACAGGTAGCCCAGAATCGGGTCTTTCAGATAATAGGTGTCTTCGTAGATCGTACCCTTGAAGCGCTGGTAATTGCTGAAGGAACGCTGGTAAGGATTATCAAAACCGAGTTCATAATTGCGATATAATAAAAGAAAATTGAGATTATCGAATTGTAAATAACCGGATAATACCAGCGCGCTCGGATCACCGGAACGGTTGCCGGGTTCCAGGTTGCGATCCAGTTCCGCAAATTCACCCTGTAGAGTCAGATTCCGGATGACGGTCGAGAATTCGACTCCGTAAATCCGGCGCACGGCTTTAGCCTGCGACCATAATGCGGATGAATTGGATGATTCGTAGGAAGCATCGATTTCAGTATCGGCGGAATTTCCGATTTGAGTCAGATATTTGCTGTAACCGGTGGGATCCAGCAAGGATTCCGTAACCTGTAAATCCAGCGCCCGGTCGTACATACTTTGATAAAGTGTGAATCCTATGTAGGTTCCCGGCATAAAGGAATATTTGACATTGCCGCCGAGCACCATTTCATTGACGGAATTGATCAGTGACGTGGAAATGCTGTCATATAATCCGTGATTCAGGCGCGGATACATCGTTATCAGGTTGGAGAATGAACCATCAGCGTTGACGATCGCATCGCGTTTATTGAGCGAGAAAAAGCCGGTGCCGATCAGGTTACCGATCTGTGCCTCGACGCCTACTCCCCGCAAGCCGTATTGCGTAACGCGGGATGTGTTACCGCTGAGACCGTTCAGCCGGTTGCGGAAACCGAAGCCGGTTTTCCGCGGCAGGAAGAAATCCGTCGCTTCAAAGGTCACGCCCTGTCCGAAGGACGCCACATAATCGCCAAACACGATTTTGTTTACCTTTAGCAAACCGGCACTGAGATTATTCATCTCAAAAAACGCCTTGAATTCCGGTATTTTGGAATTGTCGTAATAGATCGTCGGTTCGCCCATATTGCGCAGATAAGAACCTTCCAGGTGGTATTGCGTGCCCCAATGCAGGCGCAATTTATAATAGGCGTCCAACGGATGATCGAGGCTGACGAAATCCGAATATGAATCGGCGTCATCGCTGGGCGTCTGACTCAGGGTGATATTCTTGATCACCGTGGAAAAACTGCCGCCGAAAGAATTGACCAAGTCATCATCGCTGTATCGGATAAAATCTTCCAGGTTGGAAAAACCGTAATAGGACAGATCATCGGTACTGCGCAAATCGGTACGGTTCTTAATCGCGCCCTGTTTCTGGCGTTTTATCACCGCCACGGCATCCACCGGCGAAAGCCCCGCCAGATTCAACAGGTCGAAATAGCCGAGCGAATTGATATTCACCGGATTGGAGAGCATATCGATCCAGGTATTGACTGAATTTTCACTGGCACCGTCGTCGGAAATCCATTGCTCGACCTTATAATAATTATCCTCCACCCGTTGCTGAGATGCTTCCAGGAAAACCGGTGAGAGTTGTGTCAGTTCTTTCAGTTTCAGAAAGGTTTCGTAGTCAATGCTTTGGATCTTGCGCAGATCGAAGATGCTTTCGAACGGCCCGTTGTATTCCCGCCAGTTCAGAATATCATTCAGCTGTTGTTGGCTCAATGGCAATTGCGCCAGAACGGCCTCACTGGCAGTGTTCAGGTCGATCTTCTGTTCCGCCTCGGCCGCACCGGCGAAGCTGGCCAGCGCCATCATCAGGAGAATGAACAAACCGAAATATTTATATCTGTTCACAAGTTTATTTCTCATTTTTCTTAAAAGTATAACCCAGACTGAATTGATGCGTTTCGGGCAAAATCGGGTGGCTGACATAGGCATAATCAGCCAGTACGCCCCATTTCTCGATGCCAAAACCAAAACCGATGCGGCTCGGCTCGGTATTGATGCCAGTCCGAACGATTAACCACGGCATAATCCGGTATTCAATTCCGGCCCGGTACTGCGTTTTCGCATTCCCGATCGCCTGGAAGATCATAAAACTGGTCGTCATGCCGTAGTACGGTTCGTAACCGACTCCGATCGCCAGACTGCGGGGCAGGCGTGAACTGCTCAGAGCGCTGCCCATTTCCGGAGAATTAATATTTTTGGCGTAGAGGCCGACCCAACTGCGTTCGTGCAAACTGCCTTGAATTCCCAGATCGATTCCGAAGCCGAATCCTCCGCCCAGATCCATCCCGTCGCTTCCATCGCCGGAAACACCGGCCGACTGACCGTAATCCAACTGATACAGGTTGAGTGTGTAACCAATCGACAGCGTCGAGATAATATCCTTTTGCAAATAGAATCCGTGAGAAAAACTGAAAGCCGATTCGCTGGATAACGAATTGCCCGAATAATTCGTGGCACTGCCCTGATACCCCAACGCAACCGTACCGAGTTTTCCGACCGGTACTGCCGCGATCGCCAGTTGACTGGAATAAAAAGCCAGTCCGTAAGGTTTAAAATACCCGCCGACCAGTTCAGTGGCAGTCAGTCGGCTTAAACCAGCCGGGTTGCTTAATTGCGCCCAGGCGCTGCCGATACTGGCCATGTTGGATGAACCGGTGGCGCTGATCGGCGCCGCAATCTCATTAACCTGTGTAA
>JAZDEI010000115.1:0-16024 GCA_043808945.1 Fidelibacterota bacterium
CGATGATGATCGACTTGCCTGCGCCTGTCTCGCCGGTTAAAATCGTCAGTCCGGGTGCAAAATCGATCTCGATTTTATCGATGATCGCAAAATTTTCGATTTTTAATTTGGATAGACTCATGATGCTCTGAATTTCCGAAAAATATGCCAATGGTTGAATATCCAGATTCCCAGCAGAATGCCAATCAGGTCGGCGCTCAGGTCTACTGCCGAGCAGATGCGCCCGGGTACGAAATATTGGTGAATTTCATCACTGAGGCCGTAAATAGCACCGCTGAAAAAACTCCCGTAATTTGTCCGTCGTAAAACCGCTCCCGGACGTCCACCGGTAAACGCCAGCATCAGTAAAACACCGAAAATTGTGTATTCTGTCAGGTGAGCAAGTTTATCAATATTCCAGATCGGTACGAGTGTCAATGGAGTTTTCGGGAGCGACGACAAGCCAAAAATCAGAACGGCATATAATATCGCCGGCAATTTTAACCAGATATTTTTCATTAAATAACCTTATCCAAACGGCGCAAAATCATTGGCAGATAATCGAGCAGATCGCTGGCGATTAAGGCCCGTACGCCCAGTTTTTTCCGACCCCAATCACCGGCCAATCCATGAATTGAGGTTCCAGCCAGCGCCGCGTCAAAGGAATCCATGCCTTGCGCCCGGAAAGCCGCGATGATACCGGTCAGCACATCGCCAGTTCCGCCGGTCGCCAGCGCCGGATTACCGGTCGAATTGACAGCCACCTGACCGTTCGCCGAAACGATAATCGACGGCGCGCCTTTTAAAACCAGCGTACATGGATATTGCCGGACAAAGTCGCGGGCGATGTCGATGACATTTGTGTCAATTACTTTAATATCGATGCCGGTCATCATGGCGAATTCACCATGATGCGGTGTGATTATCAGATCTTCGATTTTTCGGATCGAATCCAGATTGCCATGAAACAGACGCAGACCGTCGGCATCGATGATCAACGGCTTATGACATTCTCTTACCAATCCCTGACCGAACTGCCGGACTGCCTCATTCCCGGAGACGCCGGGGCCGAAAACAATGACATCGCTCCATTCGATGCGGGAAAGTGCTGCCAGCAACGATTCCAGGCAAAAAGTATGCTGAGGCGACTCCGCTACCGGTGCGGTCAGGGCTTCGGTCAGTTTAATCTCCAAAATCGGGTTCAGACTTTCGGGGACAGCGTTCACGACCAGTCCGGCTCCGCTCCGCAATGCTGCCAACGCGCACAGCGTCGCCGCTCCCGTCATTCCCGGCGAACCGGCAAAAATCAGGACCTTGCCCTGCCGGTGTTTGTAAGTTTCCCCGTAGATCGGCGGCATTATTTTTTTTACATCCTGCTTACCGATCAGGAAAGTTTTTTCCGTCAATATTTTAAAGGCTTTACGCGGATAGCCGAGATCGACTACGGCAATTTCACCGGCATATCTTTTCCCCGGGAAAAAGAGCAAACCGCGTTTCAGAAAACCCATCGTTACCGTAAAATCGGCTTTAACGGCCTCCCCGTTTATCTGTCCGGTATTGCCATCGACTCCGGATGGAATATCGACCGCAATTACCGGTTGATCGGCTCCGTTAATCAGTCGGATCGCGTCTGCGATCACATCCTGAACCGGCCCGCGAAAACCGGTTCCGAGCAAAGCATCAATGATAAGATCGGTCTCTGATAAATCACCGTATTGCTCCAGGTCGGCGGCCGTGCGGACAATCCGGATCGTTATTTTCAGGTCGAGACATTTTTGATAATAATGCTGGGAATCGCCCTTGATTCGTTCGGGATCGCCAATTAGCCAAATGATGCAATTGGCGCCCCATTCGGTCAACAAACTTGCTGCGACAAATCCGTCCCCGCCATTATTGCCGGTGCCACAAAACAGATCGATCCGGCTGTTGGGTATGTCCTGCATTTGTTTCTTGGCCTTGAGAGCCACAAACCGGCCGGCTTTGAACATCAGTTCCGTACCGGTGATTTTTAATTCGTCGATCGCGTAACGATCCACGGCAGAGGCTTCGGCATTGGAAAGAATTAATTCGTTCATGGCATTACTTCGTTGAATGATGAATGTGTGAATTAGTCATAGATTCCATTAACTCGGAATAAAATTACTCACAAACCGCAATAAGCCATAGGATTTTTCCATTAAAAGTAGCCCGGAATAAAAAAGGGTGAGTTTGCCTCACCCTTAATAATACTGATTGCAGTCGGTTCATTGCACGGTTTTCAGATGATCTTCCGCGTAACGTTTATATTGCGGATCCTTGGCGGCCAGCTGAAAAGCCTGCCGGGCGGCGACCTTATTACCGAGACAACGTTCGGCAACTCCCAGCTCGATCAAAGCCAATGAGTCACCGCTTTTAATTTTCAAAGCCATTTCGGCTGCGGTTTTGGCCTGCGGACAATCCCCCTGACTGTTGTAGGCTTGTGCCAATCTCAGCCAGGCTTTCAGATTTTTATCGTCTTTCTGAGTGACTTTCTCCAGATTGGCAACCGCTTCTTTGTAATTGTTGGTTTCCAGGTAAATCTGGCCCAACTTTTCATAGGCACGCAAATTATTTACGTTAATCTCGATTAATTTTTGATAGGCCGCTATGGATTTATCGTAATTCTTCTGATTATAATTCAGGACCCCAATTCGATCCCAGCCGTCCTCATAAGCCGGATCGATCGTGACGGCTTTTTCATATGCCGCAAGGGCCTCCGTCTGTTTGTTGGTTTTTTCATAAATCTTTCCGAGAACTAAGTACGATTTTGCATGTTCGGGGTTTAAAATCAATCCCTGATTGAGAGATTGAAAGGCTTCGTCGTACTTTTTTATGTCGAAATAGGCCAGACCGCTGAGATAATATGCCAGGAATTCATTCGGATCGAGGTTTAGGGCCTGTTTGTACTTATCGAGAGCCCCTTCATTGTTACGTCTTTTGCGCAGTTCTTCACCTTCGCTTAAATATTTCTGAACCAGATTCTTTAATTGTTTAGAGTACTTTTCTTCGTCCGGTTTCATCTCGATGACTTTGCGTAAATAAATCGACGCATTCGGCAGATCGTTCAGCAGAACGTAAATCTGGGCCAGATTAAAATAGGCATCCGCGAAATTCGGGTTTTGCTTAATAATCTCGAGGTAAGCCTTTTTAGCGCCTTCATAATCGGCATTGATGCTAAGACGGTTGGCTTCCACCAACTGGGTAGCGAAAGCCGCGATCTGGGTGCGGATTTCACGAAATTCGGTGTTGGTTTTATCAAGTTCGATGGCTTTATCGAGATAGGTCTTTGAATTTTCCAGATCGCCGAGAGCGAAGTAGATCCGACCAAGCAGGAACGCGGCCCCCGCATAATTCGGATCTTTATCGACTATCACCTTACAGGCTTCGAAAGATTTTTGGAATTCGCCCTTCTGGAATAAAGCAAATGCATCTGACAATGGATCCTGCCCTATCAAGCCAACAATTAATGTCACGACGAGTATACCGACCAGACTGATTTTTTTTACATACTTCATCATTTACCCCGTTATATAGGTTTTAACTTAAGTGCCGAGGACGGGACTTGAACCCGTACAAGCAAATTGCCCACATGCCCCTCAAACATGCGTGTCTACCAGTTCCACCACCTCGGCCAACAAATCCATTTCAAAAAGCAACCGAAAATCTATCGTTTCTGATTAATTTCCCGGTTGGGTTTCACCGGTACCTTGCGGGATGGGTAAGTCCGCCGAAGGTGATGTATTGCGATTGGCTTCCTGTCTGATGATGCTTGTCGCTTCACCGCGCGGAGCAGATATCAATCCAATTAACACCGAAATCGCCATGAAAGCAATTGCCAAACCGGTCGTAACCTTGGACAGAAAAGTTGCCGCGCCGCGTCCGCCAAATAGTGAACTGCTGCCGCCGCCGCCAAAGGTTCCTGACAAACCGCCGCCCTTGCTGGCCTGCATTAGAATGGCAAGCATCAGCAGGATCGAGACTATCACATGCACAATTAGTAAAAATGTATACACTATCACTCCTTTTGTTTTAAAAAATCGTCCACGATCTCGGCGATCCGGACGAATTCCTCTTCAATCAAACTAGCGCCGCCGATCAGGAATCCGTCTATATCCTGAGCCTGAATTAAACTGGCGGCGTTAACAGCCTTGACGCTTCCGCCGTAAAGAATTGATACCGATTCAGCTATCGCCTGGCCATATTTGGCTGTCAGCAAATTACGGATCAATGTATGCGCTTCCGAAGCCTGCTCCGGTGTAGCCACCACACCCGTGCCGATAGCCCAAACCGGTTCGTAAGCGATCACACAATGCTGAATTTCGTAATCACTAACAACACCTAAAGCCGAATCGCATTGCCGGCGGACAACTTCCAGCGTCTGGCCCGATTGGCGCTCGTCCAATTTTTCTCCGACGCAAATGATCGGTTGCAGTCCAACCGCCAGCGCTTTCCTGACTTTTGCCTGGATAAATTCGTCCGACTCGCCGAAAACATGGCGTCGTTCGGAATGCCCCAGAATGACGTACTGGCAACCGGCCGACAACAGCATTTCACCGGAAATTTCACCGGTGAAGGCCCCTTTGGACTCGTTATGCATGTTTTGGCCGCCCAGCTTGATCGGTGTGTTCTTTATAATTTCGTGAATGTTAAAAAGCGCGGTAAATGGCGGGCATAATATAACCTTAGTCCTCTTCTGATTCAATAAGTTTTTGAGAATGTTCAAAACAAATATATTGGATTCCTGAACATCCTTATGCATTTTCCAGTTACCAGCGACAATGTATTGTTTCATAATCATCTACTTTTTTGAAATCAGGGTTATTGGAATAAGTTCCATGCCACTCAGTAGTTCCAACGAAGCGCCACCGCCGGTTGAAACATGCGATACTTTGTCCATCAGTCCGAATTTCTTCATGGCGGAAGCTGAATCTCCGCCACCGACCACGGTTACGGTTCCTTTAAGCGTGACTTCGGCCAGTTTGCGGGCGATTGATTCCGTTCCGGTCGAGAACTGCTTTACTTCAAATACGCCTACCGGACCATTCCACAGAACGGTCTTACTGTTCTCAATGATATCAGAGAAAACCAAAGTTGTTTCAGGACCGATATCTACTCCGATCCGATCGGCCGGAATTTTATCGACTGACACGATTTCGACCGGTGCGGTTTCGGTAATCTCAGTAGTCACGACGATATCGGTTGGCAGGATGATTTTGCACCCCATTTTCTCGGCTTTCTCTAAAGTCGCCAGGGCAAAATCCAGCTTATCAGCCTCAAGTAAAGATTTGCCGATCTCATAATTTTTGGCTTTTAAAAACGTATAAGCCATTCCCCCACCGATCAGAATTGTATCGACCTTCCCGAACAAACGTTCAATCACATCGATCTTGTCGCTGACCTTGGCGCCACCGAAAATGGCTGTGAATGGTTTCTCCGGAGTTTCCAGAGTGTCCTGCAGATAATGTAATTCTTTTTCTAACAAATAACCGGCGGCTCTGACCGGAATGTAATCAGTTATGCCGGCGGTTGATGAATGTGCCCGATGACTGGTGCCGAAGGCGTCATTGACGTAAATCTCACCCAGTTCGGCTAATTTAGCGGAGAATTCCGGATCATTCTTCTCTTCTTCCGGATGAAAACGCAGGTTCTCCAACAGTAAAACTTCTCCGTCCTGCAAAGAATTGGCTAAGTTTTTCACCTCGATCCCGATGCAGTCGGGCGCAAAATAGACTTTATTTTTCAAATATTTTTGCAAACGTTCGGCGACCGGCTTCAGACTCATCTCCGCTACCGGTTTACCTTTTGGACGGCCAAGGTGTGACATGAGCGTCACGCGCGCTCCGTCATCAAGCAGTTTCTGGATTGTCGGCAGGGCCGCCCGAATCCGAAAATCATCTCTGACATTCAATTTATCATCGAGCGGAACATTGAAGTCAACCCGCATGATGATTCTTTTCCCCTTTACTTTTAAATCGTCAACTGTTAGTCTTGCCATATTGCACCTATCTTTTATTCGTTAATTTAAATACGTTGAAATTTTAAATTTTCCGCGCCTTTTATCCAAGAAAAAATATTAATATTCTTCAAATTGGTGCCGCAGCAGTAACTGCCATAATTCTCCTCATCCCGACCTGGTGGAAAGCTGCGGCGGCCGAACCGAGTGTAGCGCCGGTTGTAAAAACATCATCAACGAGAATTACGGTACACTCCGGATCGATCGAGCGATTATTTTTTATCGTAAAAGCCGTCTGCATGTTGGCTTGTCTTTCGGCCGCGTTTAACTTAGTCTGGGTGACAGTATTTTTTATGCGTTTCAATAAACCGATTTCAACCGGGATTTCAAGAGTGTGTCCGAGACCTCGAGCAATGGCTTCGGATTGGTTGTAGCCTCGCTCCCGTAATTTTATTGGATGCAGGGGAATCGGGACAAGCAAGGCCGCCCGAAGTCCGGAAATTTCTTGCGGTAAATTTTGTCCCATTCGTTCGCCTAATTCATGACCAAGCGAAATATTGCCCTGATATTTCAGAGCATGAACGATTTTCTGGAGAAGATCATCGAACAGGTAAACCGGCCATACTGCCACCAAACTTTCGGGAATGATTTTCGTTTTGAGAACTTCTGGTGGAAATAATTTTAGTTTTTGCCAGCAATCGGCGCAGATCACGCCTTGCGCCACCGCCATCCTCTGCTCGCACCCTTTACAAATCGGCGGGAAGAAAAGCGCGGACAATCCATTCAGGAAATCTTTAATTAACCGCATAATTACGACCGGTTTTATTTATAAGCTGGCCGCACCAATAATGGCTGCCAGTTCACCTAATTGACTGCGAGCTATCTTCAAATGCCCGGCCGGGCCGGCATGAATTCCTTGTCGCAGATTTGTTTCCAGCGACTGATAAAAATAATCCCAACCCTGGGCGACCGATCCGCCGATAACGATAATATCCGGGTCGAGAACCATGACCAGGACAATCAGGGCTTGTGCCAGATGATAACCAAATTTATGCCAGGTTTCCAGAGCGGCTTTTTCTCCGTTTTGGGCTAAGGTCGTGACCTCAACCGGTTTTCTGTTGATCCCGGTAATTTCCTGATAAATCCGGGCGATGCCACGGCCTGAGATGTAATCTTCGTACACTCCGTCCAAATATGGGGTCATGGCAAATTCCAGGGCAGTCCCGGTCGCGCCATTGAAAATTTCATCCTGATAAACGAAGCCCAGCCCGAAACCCGTTCCGAGAGTCACGCCGAGCACATACTCCAGGTCGCGGCCGCTTCCGGCGCGTTGTTCGCCGAGAGTAAAACAATTGGCGTCGTTATTTACTAAAACGGGGATGCCGGTCAATTCCTGCAATTTCGGCCCAAGGGCATAATTCCGGAGCATCGTCAGGTTCGGGGTATGTAAAATAACACCGGTTTTATAATCGAGCGGTCCGGGACTGCCGATTCCGATTAATTCGAGATTCTGCCAACCGGCGCCGTTTGCGGACAGGATTTGTTCAATAGAGTTTTGTATATGTTTAATCAGGTCATTCGCATCGGCACATTCGGTAATTAAAAAACGAACCTGCTGTCCGACAATCCGATTATTTTCAACCAAACCGAGAGAGACTTTCGTACCGCCAAGATCGATTCCAATTCTCATATGTCTTTTCTGTTTGATCACGTCTAATAATTATTACTGGGACTGGATGATGTCGGTGATATCCAGCGTTCCCAATCGATATCCTGCAATTCATTTCTGGCCGTGGAATGCACTAATTCATACGAACCGAATCCATTCTTATCCACGAAGTAAAACACTACACCGCCTTCAATCTGATGATAATGCCAGACCTGGTACGGCTTGTTCTCGAGCGCGCTTGGGAAGCGCTCGATCTCAGATGGTTGCCCGTACAACAGATAGACCCGGCCAAAATCAGTTTTCCAGCCGTTACTGCGCTGAGTCGAATATTGTTCATTGACAATTTGCAGGCGCTGTTCGAAATCTATCCTGTCTTCATTGATTGGAGTCTGTGGATTTTTATCTCTTCTATCCCAAAAATGCAGAATGATCTGTTTTTTACCGGTTAAATCAGATTTCTTATACTGTTTAATTTCCGTGTCGGTCGCGATGTATTTCAATGGGCCGAAATATTCGTCTAATTCTTTCTCTGAGAGACCTTCCAGTTTCAAATCATCGCCGGACATAGCGGCCATATTAGCCTGAGCTCCGCTACGAACGATATAAAAACGTTTGGTACCGGAAGTCGTTTGCTGACTTATTTCATCGCTCACCTCGACTTTATAGTCATACAGACCTCCGGGTAAAGAGGCAATATTGAGATTGCTGATTTCAACCGCCGAATTGCCGGGTTTCTTCTTAGCGAGCCAACCACTGCTGCTCATTACTTTTCCGTTAAGATTGATAATGGAGTATTGCACTTTGTAGGTCGACGGATTAGCCGGGTCGACCTTCAGATTGTATATTTCAGCAAATGAATATATCATTGTCTGTCCGTCGCCAAAAATCGTGCTGGCATTCGGGATAATATCGTATCCGAAATATTTACTGAATTTATTTTCCTTACCGGTTTTGGATATCTGGCTGGTGACCTGTATATCGCTTAACGTTAGTTTTTCAGTTGGAAATTGTGATAAGGTCAGTTGTTTGTCATAACGAAATTGTTGTTTGGTATTCAGATCAGCTATCAATACGATCAGAGTATATTTTCCCGGCTTCGCCTGCAAAGTCGCGATTTCCGGAATTTTCTGGGTACCGCGGAGTTGCAGAGTATCAGCGACGCGATCGTTAATCTGCCATTCCTGCATATCGCGGATGGTATCGTTCTGGGCCAGAGCCACCCTGATCAATGCGTTCGACTGATACTGATCCGTAGTCGGTACAAATTTCAACAACACTCTCGGAACCATCAGATACACTTCAACCACGTCGATATCTTCGTTACTTTTAAATACAGCGTAATCAACATCAAATTCCAGCGCAAATGTAGTTACCACGAGTACGCTTAATAACACCCATAAAATTTTTACTTTCATTTGTTACTCCAATTTGACTGACACAATTTGTGAAATGCCTTTTTCGGCCATCGTAACTCCGTAGAGCGCATCGGCAATCGCCATGGTCGATTTATTATGAGTTACAATAATAAACTGCGTATTTTCGGAAAATGTCCGAATAACATTGGCAAAGCGGCGGATATTTTCATCGTCCAACGGGGCATCCACTTCATCCAGGATACAAAAAGGACTCGGTTTGACCTGATAAATCGCAAAAAGCAGAGCGATCGCCGTCAGAGCTTTCTCGCCCGCGGAAAGCATTCTGAGCGAGCGCATTTTCTTGCCGCCCGGACAGGCCCAGATGTCGATTTCGGCTTCAAGCGGATCCTCCGCGCCAATCAGGCGCAGGTCGGCTTCACCACCACCAAAGAAAACGGCAAAGGTCGATTGAAAATTACTCCGGATTTTATTGAAAATGTCCAGATACTGCTCGCGGGCAATCTGGTCGATCTGCGCGATAACTTCGGTCAGCCCTTTTTCGGAAGAAACCAGATCTTCACGCTGATCATTCAGAAATTTCCAGCGGGTGAATTCCTGATCGTATTCTTCCTTGACCGCCATATTGACCATGCCGATCATTTCCAGATTATGTTTATACCGTTCGACAGCTTGCCGGGCATCGGCCTCGGCGGGCAGATCAGGAGGCATTTCCTCTATCGGCGGCTGGTTATATTTTTCCATCAGTACCGAACGAATTTCATTCTGGCTGGCGCTGAACTGTGAATTAGTCAGTTCGAGTTGTTTTAATTCTTCTCCGGTCTGTTCCTTAGCGTGTCGTAAACCGAACTGCACGGCGTTGAGGGCTTCCTGTTTCTGGCGCAGGTCGTGAAATTTCTGCCGGATCTGGTTGTGTTCGGTTTCGGCTTTTTCAACCGTTGCGGTCGATTCGGTAAATACCTGCTGATTGGCTGACAAACCGTCTTCGAGATTAGTTTTTGCGGTCTGTTCGGCCGTCAGTTCGGCACGGGCGTTCTCGATCTGTTCGAGATTATTTTTAATATTGCGCTCAAGCGCCTGTTCTTCATCATGCAGGTTACGGGTTTTATTTTCCAGGTTGATCAATTCCACGCGCACATTTTGCATGAGATTATTATGCTCGTCGAGAGCGCTTTTCATCTGGTTCAGTTCAGCCCGTTTTTCAGACAGATTCTGATCGAGGCGAGCCAGTTGTTCATCCGCACCGGTTTGAGCCGGGGTTTCTTTCTGAAGTCTTTCATTGAAATTAGCAATGGCGGTCGCGAGAGTCACTTTCTGGGCAGAGAGCATATTTATTACACCGACCGACTGGACCTGCCGCGATTCGGTCGAGCGCAGAACATCACCGAGTTTCCTGATTTCGGTTTCGATCTGCTGACGGTCGTGGTTGTATTTATTCCGGGATTCGGAGTTTTGCCGGATTTCAACCTGGACGGCTTTTAATCGTTCGACCAGTCCACTATTTTTTGCCGCAGCCTCAGTCAATTCCTTACGCAATTCGTCTAACCGGTCACTGCGTCCGACTAAGACATTGGCGGCCGATTTTTCCGCGCCACCACTAAAGAAACCGTTGGCATCCCGGAAACGTCCCCGGTCGCTGACAATTGAAAATTGTTCCAGTTCCGGATCGTTAATCAAATTTTCGAACTGTTCATCGGCACAACAGCAGACATTCCGGAACAGCATCTCTTTCAGGTCATTCAGGCTGGCGTCGGATTTTATGAAATCCAACAGAGGTCTGACGCCGGAAGGAGTTTTTAAAGTTGGAGATGACGACCTGAATTTACCATCGAGCGGAATAACCGAAACCCGCCCTTTGCCGAGACGGCTGAGATTTTCAAGGGTTTGCAGAGCGGCCGACCGGTTTTCTGCGATCAGCAGGCGCGAAATGTCCTTGATGACGGCTTCGACCGCCAGGTAATATTTCGAATCGACCGAAAGCAGATCGGACAGGGCGCCGCGAATGCCGGGAAATTCGCCCGGATGATCCAGGATATATTGCAGTCCGGGAGCAAATCCCTCCTTGGAATGGATGATCGAACTGTAAAACTGAATCTGGTTGTTCAGTTTGTCAAGCCCGGCCTCGCTGACCCGCAATTCATCGCGAACCTGGCTCTCTTTTTCCGACAGAGATTGCTGATTCGATAATTCCTGCTGGAACGCTTTTTCAGCCTGATCGCGCTGAGCGTTAAGGACATTCAATTTACCTTTCAGTTCATTGATCGCGGCGGTCAGGGTCGCCTGATTGTTGGTTTGCGCCTCAATCTGTTCTGCCACGTTCAGAAGTTCTTTTTCGCGCTGGCTGATGTTTTCCTTCAGGCTGTTGAAGCGGGCTGATTGCTCGGCCTGGCGACGATAGACTTCATAACGTTCGTCCTGCAAGGCCTGCAGCTCGGCGTTGGCAGTTTTATACCGGCTTTCGATCTCCTGCTGGGTTCCGGCCGTAAGTTTAAAGGCTTTACGCTTATTCTCAAGAGTTTGAGCATTGGTTGCGATTTCCTGCCCGATCGTCATTCCGCGCTGACGGGCAGATTCGACACTCTTCCCGGCCGATTCGATCGCGGCCGTCAGGCGTGCGATATTCTGGGCATTATTCCGCAATTGTTCCTGAAGCAATAGTCCGGTCGTTTCCAGCTTCGCCCGGTCTGCCCGTAATGATTCCAGTTCGGTTCTTTTATTTTGCAGATCGTTCTCGGTCGCGGTAAGATTATTCTGTTGCTCCTGCCACTGAGTTTCCTTTTCGGCGAGTTCCCGGGTAATTTTTTCCAGCGAACTCTGTTTCTCAATAATTTCCGCAAGCAGTGGCGCCTGTTTTTGGCGCAGGTCGAAAATCTTACGGCTGGCGAGCGTCACCTCGGCCGAAATCAATTTTTGGGTCGTCTCCTGATATTTCTCGTAACGGGCGATCTGGCGTTTAAGATTTTTGACGCTCTGGTCGATTTCGTTGATGATGTCATTCAGGCGCAGGAGATCGTCGCGAGTCGATTCGAGTTTGCGGAGAGCGGCTTTACGCTGAACGCGGTACTTGTTGATGCCGGCGGCTTCCTCGAAAAGCCGTTTGCGTTCTTCGGGAGTTTCGCTCAGAATGTCTTCGATCATCTTCAGTTCGATGATCGAATAGGCATTCGCGCCCATGCCGGTGTCGATGAACAGATCGGTAATATCTTTCAGGCGGCAGAGACTGCGATTAATGAAATATTCACTCTCGCCGTTGCGGTAGAGTCGCCGGGAAATTTCGATGTCGGCATAATCGATCGGCACGCGTCCGCTGACATTATGAATCGTTAGGGAAACTTCAGCCAGGTTTAACGGCCGGCGCGTCGCGGTGCCGTTGAAAATTACGTCCGTGATGCGGTCGGCTCGCAGAACGCTCGACTTTTGTTCGCCGATGACCCAGCGGATCGCGTCAACGATATTGGTTTTGCCGCAGCCATTTGGTCCGACCACGGAAGTAATCCCGCGCCCGAACTGGATTTCGGATTTTTTCAGAAACGACTTAAAGCCGTAGAGCGTTAATTTCGAAATATACAATTTCGGTTTATTCCTATCCCGGGGGCCAGTTAAACAGGCGGCCGCCCAGTAAATGTAAATGGAGGTGCATTACTTCCTGACCGCCGTCCCGGCCGCAGTTAAATAACAGGCGGAAACCGCGTTCTTTTAATCCTTCGCGCTCGGCCAGGATATTTGCGACCGTAATCATTCGCCCGACCAAATTTTCGTCCGCTTCCTGCAGATCGCTGACTTTTGGAATATGCCGGCGCGGAATAATCAGGATATGGGTCGGGGCTTTCGGATGAATGTCCCGAAATGCCACGAAGTCATCCGATTCGTATAAAAATTCCGTACCGAACTGACCGGTGGCGATTTTGCAGAAAATACAATCAGTTTCCACTGTAAGCCTCTCGTGCTAATGTCAGGGAACGGATACCGGCAATGGCGACGGTCGCCGCCAATTCCGTTCGCAGACGATATGGAAATATATTAACCGCGGTGAAGCCCACTTGCCTGGCTTGTTCCATCTCCGATTCCGAAAATCCGCCTTCCGGCCCGATCATCACAGCCACCTGCGAAGCAGACGCCAGGCTGGCGACCCGGTTTAATGCCAGCGAATCAAACTGTTCCGCGATCATTTTCAAAGGAACCGGTCGCACTAAGTCGAACCATTCCGCCAGTGACAGGCATTCGTGAATCCGCGAGATCCAGGCCAGACCGGACTGTTTCAAGGCCGTGACAGTCAGTTTCTGAAGCCGGGCGCGGTTGATCTTATTTTTGACGGCATGCACAGATAGAAGCGGAACGACATCCGTCACGCCCAGGGCGGTCGCATTAACCACAATTTCATCGATCAGGTTGCTCTTGAGCAGACCGACTCCCAGGATGATTTCTGGTTGCAGGCGTGGCTGAGGCGGATATTCGTCCAGTATCCGGCACTTCGCCTGATTCCGGTCGATTGAATCGATTTGCGCCGACCAGCGTCGTCCATAGCCATTGAAAATATCGATCTTCTCACCGGCGTTTTTCCGCAGAACCCGACAGCAGTGCCGGAACTCGTCGCCTTCTAAGAAAAACTGTCCGTCAATTATCCTTTCGGAAGGAATGTAAAACTGGTAGGTGTGCATTAAATCTTTTTACCGAAACCGATCCTGATTATCAATCCGCTGAAATCCTTTTGCCCGGTGTAACTATTTGGAATCTCCACTCCGAGGTCGTCATAATAAGTTTCGGGAATATCTATTTTCCGGGCGAATCGGATATAATCATAACCGACGAACAATGAAACGATCGTTCCCGGACCATAGATAAAATCGACACCGCCGCCGAGGCGCAGACCGGGCGCCCAGGCCGTCGTCATTTTTTTGATCCTCTCGCTGAAATCGGGAATATTGGGCGGATCGAGCGCCATGACCATCCCGGCCACGCCTTCGATAAACGGCCGGAAATTATTTGCGATCTGGTCGGCAAATAAAATCTTTTTATATCCGGCGTAAACCGGTAAAAACATCAGACGGCGTTTATCGGCTCTTTCATAGGTATAGTAATTATATCCGTCGTAATAAGTCAGCGGGTAATCATCCCCGGAAACCATAATAAAATTGATCTGTGCGACTAACCGGTCGGCGTTCTTCAGGGCATATTCAAAGTAACCGCCGAAACCGGAGCCCTGATTAGTCTGAAATAATGTCAGACCGGTGTATTTGGCCTTGGCCTCCGAAAAAGAAATTATTTTCGCGGCCGATAGCGGACTTAATATCGCCAAACCGAATAGAATCGGCAGAATCAAGTACTTTTTCTTCGCTTTCATAATCACATCACCAATTATTGTTCAATAAACAACCGGAAATTTACACTTTGGGACGAGAAAGCCAAAGGGATTGTTTTCCAAACGGCGTCCGAAGGCGCTATGCGGTAAAAACACGTCCTTTTATTCGATTGTCCGATCACTTCATCCACATTTTATTTCCGGCAATTCTGATTAATCCCCGCCCGATCTAAAAGTTCCTGTCAACGATAGAATATTTTAGACAGGATCGACAGGATATTTATTATAAGTGCCATTTTGAATGAGGAGCGCATCCCGACACGTCGGGTCATGACGAGTGAAGAATCGAAATGACCTGCATGAAAATTTAGACTAAGACGCGCCATGGCGCATCTCTACAGCAAATGCTCCCGCATTGCGGGATTTCGTTTCCCTCAACTATCGTATGACAATTGTGTGACCATTGAATGACTACCGAGTGACTATTATAAGAAAATTTCCTCTGCATAAAAAAACATTTGACATTGAAAATAAAATGATTAAAATGTGATCGTCCTTTTAATACTGAGTGGGTTTTGAGACACTTTAACCGCCCGGCTATTGATGTCTCGAGTTGGGCTTTGCTTTTTGGCATATTTTACTGTTGATTGATTCATGAACAACAACGTTTCGTCAGGTCCTCAGACCTGACGATAATAACCAAGGCCTTACGATGAATCGACCTGCTTTTCGCAACGTGACCGGAACGTTCTTTTCCGGCAGGTTTTGTTTGACTGACCTGCCAGCCCTCCGGGAGCAGGCTGACCTGCCAGCCCTGTACGCGGCAGTCACTTACTTACTCGTCTTCAATAAGGAAAATCCCTTAGAGGGAAGACTTATCCCTCGTCTCAATGCTCCCCGCCTGATTGTCGGGCAGGTGAGTTGAGACGCAAAAACATTCAACCGACGGAGGGCGATATGCAACTCAACATTCCAATCAATCCCTGAACCCGTACCGCAGGCACGGTCGGATTCAGGGTCTATTTCCGCCAAAGGCGGACACACAACGGTTGAAATTACGCTGAAATGATTGTACTTTCAACTGTGAAAAGCAAAACAAAGGAATTATGATGCCCTCTGATAATAACCTGAAAGTCAAAACCATCATGTCAATCATCTTATTAATAATCGCTGTTCTCTTCGCTATGTCTTGCAAAGAATGTCCGACCGAACCGAAGGAAAAGGATATAATCCAGACCGATACAACCAGCCATGCAATGGCCTGGTGTATCGATACTTTAAGGACCAGTTTCGTAAGCAGTATCATCCATGATGTAGCCGTTATCGATGAAAACAACATCTGGGCGGTCGGTGAATTCTTTATTGGTGATACCATTGATCCTTCTGGTTTAAAAACAGAAAAATGCAATATCGTTAAATGGAACGGAACTCAATGGAATTATGAATGGCTTTATTGTAATGGTATTTATGCTAGTCATGAATTATTCATTATTACCACATTTTGTCAAGAAGATGTATGGTTAAGTGATGGAAATCTTTTTCATTTTGATGGTGAAACCTGGACACTTTATCAACTCTGGGATATGGGATTACTCAGTGCAGACGAAAGCGGAATACTTGCCATGTGGGGCCCCAGTCCCGATGATGTTTATTTCGTTGGTTATAGCGGGGTAATTTTACACTGGAACGGTTCTTTACTATCACGAATAATCAGTCCAACTACGAAAGACCTG
>JAZDEI010000116.1:0-3220 GCA_043808945.1 Fidelibacterota bacterium
TTGCGCACCCAACACTATCAGATAATTTTCTATACACTATTGCTTTTATTGGCGATCGGCATCTGGCAAATCGTGGAATGGATTAAAACAAATCAGCCGCAATTAATATTCAGAACGCTCGGTTTATTTATACTTTCGTTGGGACTGGCAATTTTAATGTCAGCCCAGCCGCTGTTCGTTGCCAATGAGTATACACCCTATTCGACGCGCGGCGGACAGGCGATCAGTTTGAAAAATGAACCGGCGGAATCGCCGGTTAAAAGTAGTGGTGTTACCTTTGAGTACGCGACGCGTTGGTCGCTTAATCCGAAAGAATTGGCGACTTTAATTGTGCCGCGCTTTTTCGGCGGCACTTCCCAGGAGCCGTACACCGGTAAAACCTATTCACAATTGCGCGGACGATATATACCGGGATACTGGGGCGATATGCCGTTTACCCAATCTTCCGAGTATATGGGCGTTTTGACTGTGATTCTCGCATTGCTCGGTTTGTGGTATTTCCGGCGGAATGGTTTTGTGATAAGTATGTTTGTATTACTGGTTTTTTCTTTGCTGTTAGCCTTTGGCAGTCATTTTCCGGTTTTATACAAAAGCCTGTTCCTGCACCTGCCCTATTTCAGCAAATTCCGCGTGCCATCGATGATTTTAATCCTCATTGACTTCATTTTGATTATTCTCTCCATGTTTGGTCTGAAAGGACTGGCCGAGAAGTTCGATTTCGGGAAGTATAAAGCGGCCCTGGCTGTCAGTGGTTTTTTTATCCTGTTCGGCCTGTTTTTCGTGCTGGCTCCCGGTTCATTATCCTATACATCTGCCCAGGACGCGCAGTATATGAACAATCCCCAGGTTATGGAAATGTTACGCACGGTTCGGATGGAATTCATGCAGACAGATACATTGCGGATGCTGATGCTGGTGGGTTGTTTTATGGCATTGCTGGTGCTTTTAAATCTAAAAAAGATCAGTTCCGATTTTCTGATTATTGGGATTCTCATACTGGTTTCGGTCGATATGATCGGTATAAGTAAACGATTTATTAATGCCGATGATATGGTCGACACTAAATCAGTCGAGCGTCGTTATTTTGCGGAATCGCAGTATGATAAAATTCTGCGGGAGGATCACGAACCATTTCGGATTTTGGGATTGGGAGGACTCTTTCAAAGCAACGATCTGGCTTACCGCTACCAACTTGTCGCCGGTTATTCGCCGATCAAGCCGCAATTGATTCAGGATATTATCGATAACAATCTTTTCTCCGGCACGACTCCGAATTCAATCAACTGGAATATCGTCAACATGCTGAATGCCCGGTATATCATTGCGCCGGGCATGATCGATGAACCGAATCTGACGGTGCTGGATGTTAACCAGAAACAAAAAACCGTGCTGTTATTGAATGAAGCCGCTCTGCCACGAGCCTTTTTCGTAGAAAAAGTCAAGACCTTCCAGTCCGAAAAAGAGATTGTGGCCTTTATGAATACTGCCGGTTTCAATCCCGCCCAAACGGCCCTGACGACCGTTAAAGTAGATTCGGTGGAGACTTTTAGTACCGATGGTACGGTCAGCGTGACAGATTATACTCCTAACCGGATAAATCTGCAGGTTGAAACTGAAGGCCCGGCATTTTTGGTGCTGGCCGACGCCTACTATCCAAAAGGCTGGACGGCCAGGATCGCCGGCAATGAAACGCCAATTTATCAGACCAACCATGTTTTGCGAGGCATTAAAGTGCCGGCCGGCAACTTTGAGGTCGTCTTTGAATTCAAACCGCGCAGTTATCAGACGGCAACGCTCGTTTCGACTGTCTCAAACGACTTGGCTTGGATCGGCCTGATCGGAGTGCTTCTGTTCAATTACCGGGAGAAAATACGAAAGGTGTCCTGGCTCCAGCGCTTGTTTAAGAAAAAAGTCCAATAGCTCAGACAATAATAAATCAAACGACCGGATTGATGAAAGTGTAGGCAGGAAATGGATATAAAAATTTACCGCCATTCCAGTAATATCAAACGCCTGTTGCTGGTCATCGCAATTGTCATGATCTTTGCGCTTTTGAACTATACTCAGACCATTGTAAAGCGCCTGCGACAGGATTCGGCCAACCTGATCCGCTTTTACGCGGACGTTTATGCCAAAGCCGCGATGGATATGAGCAACCAGGATTTCAGTTTCATTTTCGAGGAAATAATAAAAAAAACGTCGACTCCGATGATTCTTTCGGAAGCCGACGGAAAAACACCAACTGCCTGGCGTAATATCGGCATTCCGGAAGATGACCATTCGACCGAAACTCGGGCAAGGGTTTCTTTAATAATGATGGAAATGGATCAGGAGAATCGACCGATCCCATTAAAATATGAAGATCGGGTTTTACAGTATATCCACTTTGGCGATACGCGTCTGATAAACCAACTCCGGCGTCTGCCATTTATCGAAATTAGCATCGTTGGCCTTTTTATCTTTCTGGGATATTTCGGTTTTTCGGTCATCCGCGGCAGCGAAAAGCGTTCTATCTGGGTCGGAATGGCTAAAGAAACCGCTCATCAGTTAGGGACGCCGCTGACGGCATTATTGGGCTGGCTGGAATTGCTTAAGGCGGAAATCGGTGCCAACGAGAGCCTCATGGAAATTTCACATGATGTCCAACGCCTCGAAAAAGTCGCAACCCGTTTTTCCCAAATCGGCAGTCGGCCAATATTAAAACCAACTGTTATCAATCCGGTAATTGCCGAGGCTGTCAGTTATTATCAACGACGCTTACCGCAACTCGGCCCGGGAATTAATCTGGAGTTCATCGCCGACGCAGAATATACAGTCAACTTGAATGCAGATTTGTTTTCATGGGCGCTGGAAAATTTGCTGAAAAATGCCCTCGACGCCGTTGTCCAGGAAAACGGAAGAGTGACTGTGGAATTAAAATCAATCCGCGGTGGTAAATTCGTTACGGTGGACGTCATTGATAATGGCAAAGGCGTCTCAAAGCGCAATCGTAAAAATATTTTCCGTCCGGGATACAGCACCAAGCAACGTGGTTGGGGATTAGGACTGAGTCTGGCGATGCGCATCGTTAAAGAGTATCATCGCGGAAGCCTATCGGTTTTGATGAGCAAGCCCAATGAAAAAACCGTCATGCGTATAGTTTTGAGAAATGCGACCAAAGCAGTTTAGAATCTCGCAGAATGCGTGACCTGATCTTGTTCGTAGCGCGTGTGAGTTTTTC
>JAZDEI010000117.1:0-5864 GCA_043808945.1 Fidelibacterota bacterium
GCCCGTCGTCCGCAATGCGGCCAGTGCGTCCTGAACGACATTTGTCCCTCGGCGCTTTAAGGTGACAAGTGACGAGTAACGAGTGACGTGTAAAGCGTGATGAAAAACTGCAAACTCTAAACTATGAACTGTAAACTTTGAACTCGCAACTCGCAACTCTAACCGAGGTAATATGCAAACTGAAGAAATCATCAAAAATCTACTCGCCAATATCGGTGAAAATCCGGATCGTCCGGAACTGCTGAAAACACCCGCGCGCGTCGCTAAATTCTGGCAACACGTTTCGCAAGGCTACAAGGTCGATGTGCCCGCCATGCTGAAAGAATCGCTCATTTACGAGGATTACAACCAGATGATCGTCGTGAAGGACATCGACTTCTTCAGTCTGTGCGAACATCATCTCGTACCGTTTTTCGGCAAGGCGCACGTCGCCTATATTCCCGACGGGAAAATCATCGGCTTTAGCAAAATTCCGCGCGTAATCACGGCTTTTTCCCAGCGCCTGCAAATTCAGGAACGCCTGACGCAACAAATCGCCACGGCGCTGAACGACGCGCTCGAACCGAAAGGCGTCGGCGTTATAATCGAAGCCCGCCACCTCTGCATGCAGATGCGCGGCGTCGAAAAGCAAAACTCCAACATCACTACCAGTGTCATGCTCGGCGAATTGCACGACGAATCTTCCGCCCGCGACGAATTCCTCAGATTAATTGGCCGATGAAACCAGTTACCCGTCACCTATTACCTGAAACCGGTTACTGAAAAATGCCTTTCGTCGGTTGTCATGTCTCGGTAGAAAACGGCCTGGAAAAAGCCCCGGCTCGCGGGCACGAACTCGGTTGTGACGCGATCCAGATTTTCACATCGAACCAGATGCAGTGGAAAGGCATACCGGTCTCGCCGGAAACGGCTGAAAAATTCAAAGCCGAGCAAAGCCTTCACCAAATCGCCGCCGTGACAGCACACGATTCCTATCTTGTCAATCTGGCCAGTCCGGATGCCGTTAAACTCGCGCTTTCACGCAAGGCTTTCATCGAAGAAATCCAGCGCTCGCAGGCGTTGCAGATTCCGTATATCGTTTTTCATCCCGGCTCACACATGGGCGAGGGCGTTGATTATGCTTTGCGGAAAATCGCCGAAAGTCTCGACGCGGCCATCGAACAAACGCCGGAATGTCATTCTATGTTGTTACTGGAGATAACGGCTGGTCAGGGCACGAACGTCGGCAATGTTTTCGAGGAATTGCGGAAAATCATCGACTATTCGGTTCATCCCAAACGACTGGGAATATGTTTCGATACCTGTCACGCTTTCGCTGCCGGTTACGATTTGATCAGCCCGGAAAAATACACAGAAACGTTTGCGCGCTTTGATGACATTATTGGACTCGAACGGCTGAAGTGCTTTCATCTGAACGACAGCAAGAAACCGCTCGGTTCGCGCATTGACCGCCATGCCAATCTCGGAGAGGGATTTCTGGGTTGGGATGTTTTTAAGCGGATTGTCAATGACGAACGCTTTGTCAATTTACCGATGATTCTCGAAACGCCCGGCGGCGATGAGAATTTTGCGAAGGAAATTGCCGCATTGAAAAGATCGAATTAATACGCTATTATTTGTTTTATTTCCTTTATTTTGCCGTTAAATTCTTTTTAGTTTTTAAGAACGAAGAGAGGAATTATGAAAAGGGTAATATTTCTCATCCTTCTGGCGGCCGGTCAACTCCTTTCGCAGGCATATCAGACTGCCATCGCCGAAATACTGAATCAGGCCAGTCTCGATACTTTAGTCAAGCATGTACGTCTGCTCTCAGGCGAAGACTCGCTTTATATAGACGGCAGTAAATATTTAATAAAAAACCGTTCAAGCGGTCCAGGCTATCACGAAACCATTGAACATCAGATTACGGCAAAATATATCGTCAATACTTTGCGAAAATACGGTCATGAAGCGGCAGAATATAAATATCCGCGAACTTACAATTATCCTTCGGGAACATGGACCGATACCCTCCGAAACATCATTGGTGTGGCACCAGGGCATCAATATCCCGACAAGAAGATCATTCTTTCGGCGCATTATGATACAGCCGTACTTACTGCTGATGACGATCAGTCGCTGGCTCCCGGAGCGGACAATAACGCCAGCGGAGTGGCGGTTGTGCTGGAAGCCGCCCGCTTGCTTGTCCATGAATGGCAGGATTATTCGATTATGTTTATTTTCTGGGATTGGGTTGAACAGAATTTTTTAGCCTCAGAATTATTCTTGAGCAATGATACGGCTCGCACCGACATAATAGCGATGTTGAACCTGCAAATGCTGGGTTTTAATGCTGACTCGTCTAATATCCTGCAAGTCTATTGTTTTGAAGAACCCCAGCACCATCAGCTCGCAGAGTTGGCCAGCAACCTCAATGATCTATATCAGATCGGATTAAATGTTGATACCGTTCATCAGGGAAATGGTGTCCCAACTGCGGATTTCTGGTATTACAATATCTGTCCGGTAAATCATTTTGAACAGCATTGGGCTAATCACAATCCCAACTGGTTGAAAGTTAGCGACACAATTGGCGCTTTTAATTTTGATTATTTTTTAAAGAATGCCAAGCTGGCCATTGCCACCACTGCGGAAATTGCCATGAATGGTTTTACCAGTTCAAAAGTTACCGATCAGATTGAATCACTTTCCATATTCAGGTTATTCCAAAATCATCCTAATCCGTTTAATGCAACCACGACTCTTAGATTTAACCTGCCATCTCGCAATCAAATAACATTAAAGGTTTTTGACCTAAAAGGAAAATCAGTATTCAACAAGTCTTTGGGTATCCGAGAATCAGGATTAAATCAATATGTTTTTGATGGATCGAATTTTTCGAGTGGAATTTATTTTTATCGTCTTGAAACGTCTACTAAAAACCAGACCGGCAAGATGGTGCTTATTAAATAAATTGCGCTGTTTTGACGGATGAACGCTCCTGAAGTATTGGCCGTAATCGACTTTCATCTCAGATAAAATCAGGTTACATCTAATCAAAATTGCCAACTACCTAAAATCTGGTGTACAATTCCTGTCTTTCTTTTATAACTTATTCATGGTTATTGAATACGATATTTTAGGAATATTTTATGGATTATGATTTAATCGTTATCGGTTCGGGTCCCGGCGGGTACGTGGCTGCCATCCGTGCCGCGCAACTCGGAATGAATGTCGCCTGCATCGAGAAGGCCGAACTCGGCGGAATCTGCCTGAACTGGGGCTGTATCCCAACCAAAGCTTTGATTAAAAACGCCGAAGTCTGGCAAAACCTGCGCTTGCTCGGCGAATTCGGGATCACGATTTCACAACCGGAACTCGATTTCGGAAAAGTCGTCCGACGCAGTCGCGATGTCGCCGCGCGTCTATCCAAAGGCATTGAATTTCTCTTCCGGAAAAATAAAATCACAGTCGTCAAGGGTTCCGGAAAATTTAGCAGTGCTAATACTATTGAAGTCACGAATCCGGACGATAATTCTACAATTCAACTCGGTGCGAAAAAGATCATTCTCGCGACAGGCGCGCGCACACGCTCAATTCCCGGTGTGGCAATTGACGGCAAGCGCGTCATCGGCAGTCGGGAAGCCATGCTTCTGCCACAGATTCCTAAATCTATTATCGTGATCGGCGCCGGCGCGATCGGGGTCGAGTTCGCCTACATTTACAATTCATTCGGAGCGGAAGTGAATATCGTCGAAATGTTGCCACAGATTTTGCCGATTGAAGACGAAGAAATCGCCAAAGAACTGACGCGCTCATTCCGTAAAAACCGGATCGGCATTTATACCAGCGCGAAAGTCGAAAGCGTTCAAACCAAAGACGATTCCGTGGAAGTGGTTATCGACACGAACGGCGTTAAGAAAACGCTCACGGCGGAATATGCGTTGATGGCCATCGGCGTTCAACCGAATTCCGAAAATCTTGGCCTGGAAGAAATCGGCATTGAGACACAAAAAGGCTGGATAAAAATCGATGAGCATTTTCAGACCAATGTTCCGGGCATCTTCGCTATCGGTGACATTATTGGCAATCCCTGTCTGGCGCATGTGGCCTCGGCGGAAGGCATACATGCCGTCGAATTTATTGCTGGTAAAAATCCTGAACCGGTCAATTACGCGGCAGTTCCCGGTTGCACCTATTGCCAGCCGCAGGTCGCCAGCGTCGGTTTGACCGAAAAGAAAGCGCTGGAGCAAGGGCGCGAGATCAAAACCGGTCGGTTCATGTTCCGCGCCAACGGCAAAGCGATCGCATCTGGAGAAATTGACGGCTTCGTCAAAGTCATTTTCGACGCCAAAACGGAAGATTTGATTGGCGCTCATATTATCGGCGCGGAGGCGACCGAACTTTTACCCGAACTGACCCTGGCCATTAACCGCAAAATGACATTCGATAAATTCAAGCAATCCATTCACGCGCACCCGACGCTTTCCGAGGTAATTATCGAAGCCGTGCATGATGCTTTCGGCGAGGCGATTCATCAATAAAACATGAATAATAAATTCTCCGTGCCTTCAGCGCAAAAAATAGACGTTATCGACCTCGGATTATGTCCCTACGGTAAGACATGGGAAATTCAAAAACAATTACACGCCGACCGACTCGCCGGGAAAATTCCCGATACGCTGATTCTCGTCGAACATCCGCACGTTTACACGCTCGGAAAAAATGCCGACGCCCGACATCTGATTGCTTCTGAGGAGTATCTGAAAAGCCGCGGCATCGAAATCTTCAATGTCGATCGCGGCGGTGATATTACTTATCACGGGCCGGGACAATTGGTCGGCTACCCGATTTTTAATTTGAAAGATCATAAAGAAAGTATCGCCTGGTACGTCAATTCCGTCGAGGAAGTTCTGATTCGGATGCTGGCTGGCTTCGACATTCGGGCGGTAAGAATCAAGGGTCTGACCGGAATTTGGATTAACGACAAAAAGATTGCGGCCATTGGTATGCGCGTCGCGCGCTGGGTGACGATGCACGGTTTCGCGCTGAACGTTAGCACCGATCTTTCTTTATACAGCGGAATCATTCCATGCGGCATCGCGACCAAAGGTGTGACGCGAATGTGCGACCTGAATCCGGCAGTTTCGATAGAAGAAGTTAAGGCGGCCATCATCAAAGAATTCGTTAAACAATTTGGCTTTGCAGAACCATGAATGGACACGAATATTAATTAATGATATTGAGAATGTGCTTGCTGTTAAAAGATATTAGCGTGAATTCGCGTTCATTAGCGGTTTTAATAATTCGTGGTGAAAAATGAAACCGGACTGGCTTAAAGTCAAATTGACCGTCAATAACGATTTCCGCGATTTGCGCAAGATTGTCGGCGATAACCGGCTTCATACCGTTTGCCAGTCAGCCCGCTGTCCGAACCAGAACGACTGTTGGCAGAGGCGCACCGCGACGTTGATGATCCTCGGAAATTCCTGCACGCGCAACTGCCGGTTTTGTGCCGTCGCGACCGGAAAGCCGGCGCCGATCGATCCGGATGAGCCAGATAAAGTTAGCCAGGCTGTCAAACTTATGGGCTTGAAATATGCCGTAGTCACGTCGGTAACGCGCGACGATCTGCCGGATGGCGGCGCGGCCGCTTGGGCGGAAACGATCCGGGAAATTCGTCGCCAGAACTCCGGCTGTAAGATCGAGGTCCTGATCCCGGATTTCCGTGGTGACATTGCCGCGCTCGAAACTGTTCTGAATGCCGAACCGGATATTCTCGGCCACAATCTCGAAACCGTTCGATCGCTTTATCCGGTTGCCCGTCCGCAGGCGGATTATGACCGTTCGCTCCGGATTATCTCCGAATCAAAAAAGCGCGGCGC
>JAZDEI010000118.1:0-2068 GCA_043808945.1 Fidelibacterota bacterium
TTTGCCTGCAAACGGCTTCTGAATCCAAACGGCACTTATATCATGATCGGCGGTGCTTTAATTCAGATCTTCAAGTCATTGCTCTTCGGCTGGTTGCTTTCCCTGGGAGCGAAGAAAATGCGCTTCCTGGCCGCCAAAGCCAATCAAGCCGATCTGGAGTTTATTGCCAAACTGGCTGAGGAAGGGCACATCAAACCGGTCATCAGCCAGCGTTTTACATTGGAGAAAACTGCCGAAGCCATGCGTTATCTGAATGACGGACACGCTAGGGGAAAAGTGGTAATAACAGTGACGAGTGACGGGTAACATGTGACGAGTAAGATCGTAAGACGTAAAGCATAAGTCGTGATGAGAAAAAGTGACACGTAACGAGTGACAAGTGACGTGTAAGAACGTAATGCGTAAGGCGTTAGACGTGATAAGAACTCGTAATCCGAAACTCGCCAGCCGGCTCCCGACCGCAGAAGAGCTGGCAGGCAACTCGAAACTCGTAACTCGGAACTTAAAAAATGATCGAACTCTCCACTCCCAGACTAATCATCCGCCCCATCTGCAAAGCTGACGCTGAATCCGTGTTTGGTTATCGTTCGGATTCCGTGACAAATAAGTACCAGGGTTGGATTCCGCAGACCATCGATGACGTCGTCAATTTCATTGAGAAGCGGGTCTCTCCCACCTTTAACATTCAGGGGACCTGGTTTCAGTTGGTCATTATTAAAAAAGAAGACCATGTGCTGATTGGCGATATTGGCCTGCATTTTTTTGACCCTGAGAATCAACAGGTCGAGATCGGTTTTAGTATAGATAAAAACCACCAGAAACAGGGTTACGCCACTGAAGCAGTATCCGAAATTATCCGGTTCCTGTTTCAGGATTTGGACAAACATCGCATTATGGCCTCGATCGATCCGGGAAACATAAACTCAATCAAATTGGTCGGAAAATTAGGATTGAGACAAGAGGCCCATTTTAAAGAAAGCATTTTCCAGAACGGTGCATGGCTGGACGACCTGGTCTACGCCATTTTAAGAAAGGAATGGAACGGCGGAGTTCCGTGACAGGGTCGTATTTCGTTCTATTGCGTCAATAACACATTGTGCAGAATTATTTATAACCAAAGGTACTATCATGAAAAACTTTATCCTCTTCATCGTTTTACTTTTCCCCGGCTGGTTGTTCTCTCAGCAAATTATCGATACTACTTATAATCCAATCGTTAAAAATCCTGAATATATTTTGGGGAAGGGACCGGTAGTATTTATCGACCAGGGCCACTATAACCTGCATACCAGGAGCGGCATTTTTAAGCCTTTCGCAAATCTTTTAGAGAAAGATGGATACCGCGTAACTGATTATGATGGCGAATTCAGAGCGGAGGAATTATCCAAAGGGAAAATCCTGGTAATCGCAAATGCCATAAACGCGATTAATGACGAGGATTGGTTTTTACCAACGCCCTCGGCTTTTACCAAATCTGAGGTGGAAATCCTGAAGAAATGGGTCTCGGACGGCGGAAGTTTATTTCTGATCGCCGATCATATGCCTATGGCCGGTGCAGCCCGGGAGCTGGCCCTGGAGTTCGGGTTTGAATTCACTAACGGTTTCGTATTCGATTCGCGAACAGACTGGAGCGTTTCCAGGGAACCGATAATTTTTAATTTAAAGGATAAAACTCTCGTTGAGAGTAGCATTACAAAAGGCCGCAATTCCACCGAAAGTGTCCGACAGGTTGCTACTTTTACCGGGCAGGGCTTCAAAGTACCCGCCGATGCTACCCCGATTTTAGTTTTTAATGAAAATTACATTGATCTCATGCCGGACACCGCCTGGGTTTTCGAAGCAAAGACCCCTGAAATAAATGCTAAGGGATTGTCGCAGGGTGCTTATAAAAAATATGGCAAAGGAAAAATTGTCGCCTTTGGCGAAGCCGGCATGTTTGCCGCGCAGATCGCTGGTCCTAATAAAATAAAAATGGGGATGAACAGCCCGGTCGCCCCGGAAAACTTCCAGCTATTGCTCAATATAATTCACTGGTTGGACGGAATAATCGAATAGACCGACACTGTAT
>JAZDEI010000119.1:0-2831 GCA_043808945.1 Fidelibacterota bacterium
GATCAGCATACAAAATAAAGTTCCGAAAGTCAAGGCGACGTTCTGGAAAACGATGCCAGAATAACTTTTTTCAAAAAGGGCTGAAATGCCACCCAGGAACAGACCTTCCAGGACAGCATACAGCGGCGCGGTGAAGCGCACTGCGGCCTTATTGAAAGCGGTAATCATTCCGACGACGAATCCGCCGATGGCGCCGACGGCCATCCAGGGCATAGCCGCCGATGGGTCCCAGGATACGGCCTTGTTCCAGACATATCCGGCCGCGATAACCGTCAGCAGTAGCAGTGACAGGGTTTTATTGACTGTGCCCTGAATCGTCATGACGCGGCTGGCGTCGGTCACAGTCGGCAAGGCGGTAAAAGTTCGGGCGTTTAAGGCGGGATTGGCTGTGCGCATAAAATATCCTTTCTATCAATCAACATAAAATTCGCGGTTAAATTTTCCGCAAATTACTTTAAATAGACGATTTTACGTTGAAGGCGAGTCCGGCTATCAACAAACCTGACCAGATAAATGCCGGACGCGACAGTTTGCGGCTGCCACTGATTTTTATAATGACCGGCTCTGAACAATCCTTCGGTAATTGTGGCGACTTCCCGGCCGGTAAGATCGCAGATCACGAGGCGGCCGCGAGTATCGTACGGCAAATCCAGCCGGATGTTGACCGTCTGATTAAAGGGATTCGGGTAGGGCTGGTAGAGCAAATATTTGTCCGGGACGGTTTCGATCTCCGTGCCGATCCCGGCGTATTCGACATTTTTCAAGACCCAGCCGTCGGGATCGAGGCTGACCGACTCCGGTTTTATTTCGCTAAGCAGGTTGAAGGTCTGAACCTCCAGGCTGTCGGTGATTACAAAAATAGTGTCGTTTAATCCGTCGCTGACAAATAATTCAAGCGGCATCCTGAACAGAGTAGCTGATTTCTGAATTTGGTCAATTGTAACCGCTAAATTCCACCGCCCGGCGGAGTCTTGAGAATGGTGCCAGCTCACCTTGTAGTATGGCTGGCCAACACCGTAAACCCATTGTTCGAAAAACCAATCCAGTTCCTGACCGTAGACTTCTTCGCAGACTTCTTGAAAGTCGGTGGTCGAGGCGACACTTCCGCTATATCTCTGCCGGTAACGGCTAAAGATTTCGTAAAAATTTTCGTCGCCGGTCAAACCCCTGAGCATGTGCAGAACCCAGGCGCCCTTGTCGTAAACGATCCGGTTGAAAATAATGCTGGCGCTGGTCGTGTCCTGGACATACAGGCTGCCTGACCGCCAGACCGAAGGCCGGTTCAAGGTCGTCATATAATCTTTGAGTCCGCTCCGGCCGTTCAGGTGTTCGAGCCAGAGTGCCTCGGCGTATCGCGCAAAACCTTCGTTAAGCCAAATATGTTTCCAGTTAATGCAGGTTACATTATCGCCCCACCAGGAGTGGGATAGTTCGTGACAAATCAGCATATCGGCGAAGGCGCCCAGGCTGGTGGCGGTTTGATGCTCCATGCCGCCGCTCCAGGAGAATTGTACCTGCCCGTATTTTTCGTTAATGAAAGGATATTCGCCCCAAATATCGGCGAAGAAAGCCAGCATGTCACCGGTTTTTCCCAAATAAGGACGGGCGGCCGCTTCATATTCCGGGTAAACCCAGAATTCCACGGGCATGGTCTGGCTCTGATCGCGGCTGTGATAGGTTTCGTTCCAGTAAGTGTAATTAGAAACTGCAATGGAAATCAGGTAGACGGCGATCGGGTAGCGCTCCTGCCAGTAAAAAGTCCGCGCGCTGTCGTCATTTTCCTGAACTTTTATGAGCTTGCCGTTCGAAACCGCGGTCAATTCCTGTGGTACGGTGATATTGATGTCGACCGAATCGGCTTTATCGGCGATCTGATCTTTGCAGGGAAACCAGGTGCGGGCGTAGTAAGGTTGGCTCAGCGATGAGACGATCGGCTCATTGCCGTGGTGCTTGAAGACGAAGCCCTGCAAGCCGCCGCCGATGGGTGTTCCGCTGTATTCGACGGAGACGTTAAAAGTGTCAGTGCGATTCAGGCTTTGTTGAAGGGTAAGCGATAGAATGTTATTGTTGGCAGAGAAACCAATCGCATCGCCGCCAACCACGGTTATGGTCATGTTGCTGTAAAAATCCAGATCGATCTGTTGCAGATTGTCCTGAACTGCCTGCCCCCGGATGATCGTCCGGCCGTACAATATTTCGTTGGAAACATCGATCCGCAGGTTCAGGCCGTAGAAGCTGACATCATAGGCATCTGAATTCGAATAGGCGCCGGGTTTGGCAAGGAGCGCCCGCCGGTTTTCCAGATCGCCGACTTTAGCGCGGATTTCCTGATCGACCCAATCGGCATCGGTCTGAGCCGGCAACCGTCCGATCAGCATCCAAATAATAAAACCGCTTAAAATTGCTCGCTTCATACTGTGCCAGAAAATTACAAAAACGGCGCTCATTTTCAATTGGAATTGTTACCGCGGTAAAAGCTCCAAAAAGAATTTGAGGATTCTTCAGACGAGATTAATTACGAAACGCTCTCTCCGAAGCAGGATTGATTTCCCCTTTTTTATCGTCATTACGATCAAAGACTACCAATGACCGTCCCGATGCACATCGGGACAAATGATTACTAAATGACAATCGAATGACGATCCGGTAAATCCCGCACAAAATTCCCCTGGCCCGCGGCCGTAACGAACACGACCGCCTTTTAAAACTCCCCACTTTTCTATATCTTATGCCCTGAAATGGCAAACCTCGACACGACAGAATGCAAATGGAGAAGAAAATAATGGGCAAAGTCCAGAACCGGGCACACATTCTGACCGAAAAGATCAATC
>JAZDEI010000120.1:0-3471 GCA_043808945.1 Fidelibacterota bacterium
AATGATCGGTAATAATCGCAGGTCTTCCAGCGAACGGAAATCGTCTGGAGACAGATGCTTTTCTTTTAGTGTTTGCCTATAAAAGGGACTGGCGGCATAGACGTGATTCAATAAATTTTTAAAATTGACAAATTGAATCTCAGATAATTTTTCCGACTGGAAGTACTGGCTTGCTTCCAGCGAGCGCAAACAGGCTATAAGATTTTCACCTTTCAGATAATCGATGAGCGGATAATATATTTTTTTTATGACGAATTTAGACATCCTGAATCCGATCGATGAAATGCAATATTTTCTGTGTAGTAATCTGCCAGGTATGATCGTGCAGGATTCCCTCACGGCCGCGCTTGCCCATGCTTTCCGGTAGGTCTTGATCATGCAACAGGATTATTAAATGTTCGGCGAATATCTCCGGATTTTCTGTGTCGATGGCAAAGCCGCACTGATTTTTTTCGACTATTTCAGTAACGCCTTTAATCCGACTGACCACAACCGGCTTGCTACAGGCCATATAGTCGAAAAGTTTGATAGGTGAAAAACCGATATCGTCCATATATTTTTTATGCCAGGGTGCCACACCGATACTAAAGGCATTGATCCAGATCGGCGCTTCAGCCGTCGGAATCATTCCCGGGAAAATAAATTTATCTGTCAGGTCAAGCTCAGCCGTCAGAGATTGCCAGCTTTTTCGGGCCGATCCATCACCGGCTATGATAAAACGAACGTCGGGGAATTCTTTAAGGACCAGAGGCGCGGCCTGAATTAAATATTCTATTCCATGGTAAGGGTAACAGCTGCCAATAAAACCGATGTAATTCAATTCAGGGGTGAGGTGTATTTTTTCCCGGCATTGGATAGTATCCAATGGTTTGAAAATTACCGGATTGGTACCATTGGGGATTATCGCGATTTTATTCGGATTTATTGTATATGTTTTATGGATGATTTGTTTCAGTCCCGATGAGACTGCCACGATTCCGCTGGCGTGTCGCAAGTTGAAACGTTGGGTGGTTCGCATCAGTTCTAATTTCCAGGCTGGATAATTAATCATTTTCAGTTCATCGAGGATCCAACCGTTTACTTCGATGAGCAGCTTGCGGTGAATTATCTTCGAAAAGAACAACGGAACCCACGACTGTGTTTCGCGGAAATAGATTATATCGGGACGGTGCCTGACAGAATATAAGAGCAGGAAGATGATCGAATAAATATCATAGATTATCCAGGTTAATAATCCTGCTTTATATACCGGAATATAGACATAATCGATCCGATCTCGGTAAAAATTAATCATCTTCCTATCAAATCGCGGAAGAAACAAGGTAATATTATGGCCGGTTTTTGCCAGATTGTTGACGACTTCGATCACATGCGTATTGGCACTGCCTTTCTGGCTGATTTTCTCGAAGCAAAAGTAAAATATATGCATGTTCTACCTGGTAGGTTTTACTAAATCTTGTGATATTTGAAAATATTGTTGCGAGTTTGTCGTCCAGGAATAGCGCCGCGACGATTGACTGATTATCTTTTTGTCCCATATATGGTTTAACGCCTGCGTGATTTTTTCTCTGAGATCGCTTTCTGATCCGGGTTGGTGCAATAGTCCGGAAATTTCCGGTATTACGATTTCCGGAATGCCCCAGACATTTGACGCGACAACCGGTGTCCCGGTCGCCATAGCCTCTAAAATGACGTTCGGCACACCTTCCCTGCGACTTGGCAAAACCAGCAGATCGGCAGCGTTGAACCAGTCATTTAGTTTCGCATGAGGTACCGGTTCATGCAGGATGATTTTGTCGCTGAGTTGTTTTTGATGAATTAAGGCCTCAATCTGCGGTTTTTCTTCACCTGTGCCGATCAGGTAAACCATTAAGTTCGACTCCGTAATTTCCTGAACTGCATCCAGCAACAAATCGATGCCTTTGCTTGTGATTGTTAAAGAACCGACAAATAATAAGATCTTTTTATTCTGTGGCAGATGCAGCCGCTTGCGCGATTCTGCCAGATCCAGCGGATAGAAAAGTGATTCGTCAACCCCGTTATAGATTACATCGTTTTTTGATGCGGAATAACCGCGTCTGATCAATTCGGCTTTCATGGCTTCCGAGACCGTGACGAGCCGGTCGGCATGATTTATCGTCCATCTGATGAATCGTTTAAGGATTGGTATTGAGAAATATAAATTGACATCCGAACCGCGTAAGCCGACTATCGATTTCTTGCCGAACTTTTTTGCCAGCCGGACAGCCGCAAACCCGCCGGGACAACCCATCTGCCCGATGATGACATCAAACTCACCGACCGATTCCGCCAAATCCGATTCAACCTGGCGGTAAAATTGGAGTGAGCGTAGCCAGATGCGGTCGAACCGGCTGAGCGTCTTTATGCGCTGAATCCAGGCAAACGGCTGGCTCTGCTGATATATTTCGCGGAAACGAGCCAGCCCATCTTTAGCAATTGGTTTATTTGTCTCCTGAAAAATGACTTGATAAACCGTCAGGTTACACATCTTCGCCAAATGAAACGCCCACTGGTAGATGAAAATCCCGTGATTGGGATTCTGCGGCTTCGGGAAGAGATCGGTCAGTACTAAAATTTTCATCGGACTAATTCCAAATATACCGCTTCCAATTTATTAACAAAATTCGTGACAGAATATTTTTTAGCCGTTACTTTGGCGTTGTCAGAGATTTTCTGATATAAAACCGGATCGTTATATAATTCGGCAATGGCCTGAGCGAGAGCTTTTGCCGCATCCGCCTGATCGCCGTGGAAGGTCTTTTCCCATTTTTGCGGAAAAGGTATAAGCCCATCGAAGCGGTTTCGGATGATCTCGGAAATAACGCCGATGTTCAGTCCGACAACCGGTAATTCGTAACTCATCGCTTCGAGTAATGCAATTCCGAAACCTTCGGTGTGAAGGGATGGAAACAGGTAACAGTCGAGGATGGAGTATACTGTGCTAAGGTCTTTTTGAAACGGCAGAATGGTGACGAATTCCTGGAGATTATTCACGTCTATAATTTGGCGATGAGCGGTTTGACTGGATTCGTTTCCCATAACAACCGCATGAGCCGGAACGCCCATTTCCAGTAAATATTTCAGCGTCAGATAAAAAATGTCGAACCCTTTTACCGGGTCAAAGCGGCTGGTGTTGCCGATAATAAAACGTCCTTCGGGAATTTTCCATCCGCGTTTAAGTGCGGCGATTTGTCCGGTATTGAGCAGAACCGGGACTTCGACTGGATTGTAGACGAGCCGGATGCGATTATATGGCGCGTACTCAGTTTTCATTAAGTGTTCAGTGACGGTGTGCGAAATGGATAGTATCCGTGCTGCTAATAGCCGATTGAGCAGGATGCGCCCGATCCGGAATGAGATGCCGGTTTTAATGCGCAGATTGTGCTTGGTATAAACGCAATGCCGGACGCCGGCCAGCCGCGCATAAACCGTCCCGAAAAATTCCAGCGA
>JAZDEI010000121.1:0-5401 GCA_043808945.1 Fidelibacterota bacterium
TTCGGCCATGATTCTGGCAAACTGGCAGTAACAGTACCATAACTCGGAATGTGTAATATACAGGGAGGAACCGATGCCGGAAAATAAAAGAGAATATCCGCTGTTTGCCCTGTGCGGATTGAATTGCGGGCTCTGTCCGCGTTACCAAACCGAAGGCGCTTCCAGATGCCCGGGTTGCGGCGGGCCGGATTTCCACCTGAAACACCCGACCTGCCCGGTGGTAACCTGCAATAAAAAGCACGATAATGTCGAGTTCTGCTTTCAATGTTCCGCCTATCCCTGCCGGAAGTACGCCGAACCGAGCACGGTGGATTCTTTTATCTCTTATCTAAATGTGCTGGTCGATTTCGCGAAGGCGCAAGCAGATTTGGATAAATATAAAGCGGAAATACGGGAGAAAGTCGGATTCCTGGAATTTCTGTTGCAGAATTACAATGACGGCCGGCGTAAAAGTTTCTATTGCACAGCCGTGAACAACCTCGATGTGAATAGTCTGAGGCAGATCCGGGAACGCATCGAACAAAGCATTAAAAGCCAGGCAACCGATCTGAAGAATAAAATTCAGACGATTGTCGATTTATTCGAGGGAAAAGCCCGACTGGAAGGCGTTGAACTAAAGTTAAGAAAATAAAAAGCAGGCTCGCTGCGGTCTGCGTTTCACTGTTAAAAAAAACCTTTCGACGCGCCATGGTACGTTTCAAATGTTAAAATAAATTCCTTGTGTTTTAATATCTGAATTTCTATTATCAGACGGTTGTTTGTCCGGTAAAAGCAGAGGTTCGGTAGTTTTCTATACATAGTACAGGGCAACCGTTTAAGGTAGCGATTTATGCGCAAACAGAAAGATTCCGACTTTTCCAATAAACCTAAGAGAGAGATTATGAATCCTAACTCGTTAAATATTTGCAAGTTTGTTTGTGGCAACTTGATCGTTTTTTCTTTACTGGTTAGTTCGTGTTCAAAACGCCCGATACCAAATTCAGAAAATTCCAATGTTTTCAATAGTGAAATACTAAATACTTCTGGCGAAATCTGCGACACATCCAATATATACGAAGGTGTCTATAGTGTACCGGAAACTGAAATCATTCCATCTCCGGGTACCGTCCAATCAATCATTTTTCCCGATTCGGAAAAAGTGGTGGATTTCACGGTCTCACCCGTCGGTCTTATCGTGGCGATCGTCAATGAAATTAATGACGCAAAGAATGTACTAAAATTCTGGCGTATCGGTGAAAAGGAAATCTGTGATAGTTTTATTCTTCCGTGTGGTTTGAAAGTAACTAATCTCGTCTGGCATCCCAGGGCTAATGCTCTATTTATCATGGGAAAACAAGATACCGCATACAAAATTATTCGGGTAGATAAGAAAAATAAAGAATGGAATATCACAGTTATCTTTTCATCAAAAAATGAATTAAAAAAACTGGTCATTTGTCCGCGACCGTTCGTAACAAACTACGATTATAACATTAGAAAAACGTATTATTCATATCGACTTTTTTTCGGAATGGATAATGGAGATGGAACATTCCGCATAGTCTCGGTCACAGAAACCGGGAAACGTTTCTATCAGGTTGTGGGACCGGCTAGGACGTTTAGTTCCGATGAATATGAGGAAGCCCCTCCCAGCCAGATGAAAGCTCGGTGGGCTCTGCCGGTGGCATTTCATCCGGCCGGCAACGAACTGATCTGGGAAACTGACAAGAAAAAATATTATATTGCAGAGTATGATTGGAAATTCTGGGGAAATTCTAAACCGGCATCATTTATAATTGATAATCTCGGTAGTATAATTCCGACATCCAATGGATTGGGACTTTTGCATTGGTGCAAAGACAAACCTGGTCTTGGATTGTATCTGCTGGCAACCAATGATGAAAAGATCCAATTACCAGAATATCGTTTCATTACCGCGCCGGTTCCGACACCGGATGGAAAAGGAGTTGTTGGAGTAACCTGGTTACAAAACCGATCAACTTTAAATTATATTCCGATTGATGTCCCTTTAGCCGGTGTTATGAATGCCTGGATGTATAACAGGACTTCGGATGAATTGGAGCATTTCAAAAAACACATGGGGTTGTTTCGGCCGAATAATGCCGATCAGATGTACACACTATACGAATCGGAAAATTACTATTGCAACGATTATAGCCCGAATGTTCCAACCCGACCTTATCTGGTCACTACCGATATTTTCTGGGAACTGTTCGGAGCCGCCTACGAGGGATTGTTTATTATAAAGGAGAGGGACGAGGCTATTCCCAATTTCTGGAAATTTATAGATGAAGCCAGTAAACATCTTAAAAACTCTGATAAGGAATCCAAGTGGCTTCCGGTTTTTTCGACTTTGCAGGATTTATACGCTGACAATATGAATAATCCGGAAGTGGTGCGTATACAAAACGAGCAGGATGATTATTCTGAGATTATCAAGGGAATAATTTCCTTTTCGGACTTAAAGCCGAGGGGGCATTATACCTCGACATCTGAAATGCAAAAATATTTCAAAGCATTTAAATATTTTACCATGATATATAAACCCGATATATATGCTAATTCGGATGCTACCCAGGACGAATATCTTGAGGCACTCAATGAGTTAAACTTTTTACCGGAAAAGGTCCAGGCATATGCCGTCCAGTGGATTAATTGTTATCGCGGATTCATATCTCCTTCAAGGTATCCGTTGGTCTGGAAGAGTTTAAGGAATGAGGTTTCGAAATATTGTCAGTTTCCCCCTAAGGAAATGACGATATTCCCATTAGCGTGGGGTTTTGATAATGAGGCACTATATTCCACTGTATATCATACAAATTTTCCACCGGAACTTCAGATAATCAATGGTCAGATGATACGGGTTCTGCCCTCCGGACTGGATTTGGCCGCAGCTATGGGAAATGGTCTGGCGGATCATCTGCTTGAATCTGATTATGTACAATTCCCTCCTTTAAGAAGGGTGATTAATAATTTAAGGGCTAATCACAGAATGAACGCTTCCGAAAAAGACGATAATCTGTACAATCAATGGCTTAATGCTTTGGCGGTTCAATGGGCGGATACCGTCGAATGCCCAAATGGTCTATCGGATCGGGAAATCTGGCAGGTAAAACGTCTGCAGACGGGATTAGCCTCATGGGCAACTCTAAGGCATGCGACAATCCTGGTAAATGAGACAACAGCTGCAGAATGTGGCGAGGCCGGTTTTGAAGAAATATTGATGCAGGCTCCGCGGGGCTATGTTGAGCCGGATCCATACACATTGAATGTTATCGAGGATTTATTTGAAACGGCGGTTAAATACGTGGCAGGAATTTCCAAAGAACGATCCGATAATACTGCTGGCAAATCAGAAAGTAATTCTTTATACGATGGTATCATCAATAGATTGAAAGAGTCTGCTCAGGAAATCCATGCTTTTCAGTCAATAGCCGAGAAAGAGAAACGGGGAGAAATATTAACCAATGAGGAATATGAGAAAATATTATATGTAGCGCGAACCGCTGAACATCTTTTTTTAATTTTTAGCAGTCTGGCGAATGCAGAATACGGACTAATTGATCCCGATCCGATCGCAAAGGTTGCTGATGTTGCGAAAGGTGATGGTACTGAACGTTTATTGGTTGCCGTCGGGAACACAATGGAATGGGACCATATCGTGCCCTATTATGGCAGAAGTCAGATTGTCAAGGGCGCGATTTATTCATATTATGAATTTCATTCCGATAAAATCCTGAATGATGAAGAATGGCGCACAAAAACAGAATCCCAAGAAATATTACCGTGGATAAAACCATTCATTACTTATATAAGCAGTGCTGGAGCAGCCAAAACCGGTTATTAGTACTTGCGATCATTTTTTCGCTCGCATTTTTTAGTAACGATACATACGGCTTAAGAATAATCTTTATCGGTGATGTTCTGCTTTCCCGAAATGTTAGGGAAGAATTGTCATCCGAGAAATGCTCGCCTTGGTATAACCTGAAGCCTTTACTTAATTCGGCAGATTTGGTTATCGGAAATCTTGAGGGAGCCGTGGGCAAACCTGATGAACAATCATCTTTTAAAAATGAAGCACCAGTGTTTGATATTGATAGCAGCCATATTTCTTTACTGACAGAAGCCGGTTTTGACATTATTACATTGGAAAACAATCATAGCAACGATTTGGGAAAATCGGGAAAGAAGAATACAATCAAGGCAATTCAAAAAAATCAACTCAGCCCAGTATTTTTCGATAATTCCCCGCAATTCTTTACTGTAAAAGGTGTCTGTATCGCGGTGCTTACTCTAAATATTGTTCCAGGTCGTGAATTAATCATAACAGAAATTCCCTCGATAGAATTAAAACAAAAACTGAGACTGGCGAGAAGTCTGGCAGATATTGTTATAGTATCGGTTCACTGGGGCAGTGAATTCCTTGATTGGCCTACCACGAAACAACGAAAAATAGCTCGTTGGTTGATTAAAAACGGGACTGATTTAATCATTGGTAGTCATCCGCATGTTATTCAGCAACCGGAGATGATAGAAGGTAAACCGGTATTTTTTTCGTTAGGAAATCATTTATTTGATCAGAAGTTTCCGGCAACGAAAAAAGGATTAATAGTTGAGTTATATATTCACAATGGGAAAATGTTTTATCGGGGAATAATAACGAAAGCCCAGCAAAATTCATTTTTCCCTAAAATCTCCGGTATAATGAATTTTAAATTAAAAGCATTAAGGTTTAAAAGTAGCGGAATAAAAACGAAAGATTTTACAATAAGGCCCAAATCAGTTTTTTATATGGATCAGTTCAGATTGGTACTGGAAGCTTTTCAAAGTGGAAAAAAGAAATGGAGTAGCCGCCCAAAATCGATAATTACGGCAGCAAACAGTAAACTCGATGATAAACATGAATATTTATTTACACTGGAAAAATACTATTCAAAGCTTGATGGCGAGGTTAACCTTAGACCATACGTTTATTTAATCGAAGACAGAGGATTGATTCCGAAATGGCGCGGTTCCGCACTGGCCTGGCCGTTATTGGATGCCCTTATTTCTTTGGAAGATAATACAGTGCTCTATGCATTACATCGGGGCGATTCATTTATTAATCTGAGTCAAAAAGTCACAAGTACCCGTGTTGCAGCCTATAAATGGAACGGTTTTGGCTTTTCAGGTATTTCGGATTCGCTGATTTGCAGAAGCGGTCGAAAAGCATTTTTCGAAGATTAATCGATGTACGTGAAATTGACTATTATTTGACGGAATTCCCCGCCAGCCATCCGGTCGAGAAGGCCGCCTGCAGATTGTAGCCGCCGGTGTCGGCGTCGATGTCTAAGACTTCGCCGGCGAAATAGAGACCCGGAACGATTTTGGATTGCAGTGTTTGGCTGTCGACTTCGTTCAG
>JAZDEI010000122.1:0-4225 GCA_043808945.1 Fidelibacterota bacterium
GTTTTTCAGCGGTAGTCACCCAATCAGCCAGCGCCGTGGCAGTTATCTTTTCCACGGCAGGCTTGATCTGTACAGGCTGAATTTGCTCCTGAATTCGGTGTAATTCCGCTTCGCTTAGCATAGCTGTCTTAGGACTACGGGCGACTTTTGACTGACCGGAAAGCCGGAAAACTTCCGTTTTCGTGCGCCGTTCGATCCGGCAGAGATTTTCAGCCGCGGCCAAATCGAAGATTTCAGCACTCAAATCCCAGAGCGAATTTTCATGGTCGCTGTTCGCTCCGGCGGCAGGCGTCGCCGTGCAAACCAAATAGGATTTGGCGCGGGTCATTGCAACATACATCAGGCGTTTTTCTTCGGCCAATGTCCGGCGCCGTTCGATTTGCCTGAGATATTTGTAATAAAAAGCATAATTATCGTTATCACCGGCCTTGAGCGCTACTGCCGCGCTGACCTCCGGATGAAAGAGCATGCGCTCGTTTTTATAATTGATCTTCCCGGCCAACAGCGGCAGGAAAACGATCGGGAAGTCAAGACCTTTGGCGGCGTGGATCGTCATCAGGATTACGGCGTCGCCTTTTTCACTGGCTAAATTGGCTTCGCCCTCGCGCACGGCCTGAGTGCGGTAAATCCGGATGCGCCGGATAAAGTCGATTGGCGTCAGGTTTTCAGTTGCTTCCCATTCCAGTGCCCGGTCGATTAATTTCTTCACGTTGGCAATTTTCTGAGCGCCGCCCGGTAATCCGGCCAGGAGCGGCAGGCAGTTTGTCCGCCGAACGATTTCATCCAGTATTTCCGCGGTCGAAGACCGGGCCAGTTGCCGGTTCAGTTCGACGTAGTCATTATAAAACTTTCTCAGGCGGGCCGCTTCGGCCGGATCGATCGCTGCGGACGGTTCCTTAATTTGCAGAAATTGGTCGATCCCGTCGCAAAGTCCGGTCGACAGAGACAGGTTCGTTAAAGTGGCGTCGCTCAGGCTAACCAACGGCGAACGCAAAACTCCGACTAATGCCGGTTCATCACGCCAGTTCAGCAGAACGCGCAGATAATTGATCAGGTCAACTATCTCGGGCTGATCGTAAAATCCGATGCCGGTTAAAACATAATACGGAATCCCGGCTTTTTGCAGGGCAGTTTCAAACTTCGCCTGGTGAGTACGCGAACGCAGAAGAATGGTCATGTCGCCGTATTCAGCCAACCGATTACCGCCCGCTGTCCTGACAACTGGTGTCTGATGCAGAGTCCGGATGCGCCCGACGACAACCTGCGCTTCCAATTCCTCATCGGCGATTTTGTTATCGCGCGGTAAATTCGAGTATTCCTCGTCTTCGTCCAGCAGGATCAATTCGACGGGTGTCTGCGGCGTGACCGAATCATCGTGTGCCTGAATCGGCACCGGATAATGCACTGCAAAACGTTCCGCCGGCAAATCTGTTCCGAGGAAATTAGCGAAGAAGAAATTGTAAAAATCCATCAGAGCCTTGCCGCTCCGGTAGTTGATAGCAAGTTGCCGCACCAGCGGTTGCCGGCGCAGGGTATTGAAAATCTCGACTTCCGCGCCGCGGAAACGATAGATGGATTGCTTCTCATCGCCGACGAAAAAGGTAATCATGTCCGGATTGATTTCCTGCAATTGGCGGATGATGCGGTACTGGATTGGATTAATGTCCTGGAATTCATCGACGAGCAGGTGTTTAAAACGCCGGACGGATTGAATAACGGCTGGTGTGCGCCGGGCGAGTAATGCTTCCGTCTCAATTTCCAGGCCGGTAAAATCCAGGCAGGCTCTGCGGCGCAGTTCGGTTCGGTAAGAAAGTAAAAACTCACTGGCGAATCGGGCGAAGTTGGCCAGAAATTCCGCCTGAATTTCTTCAGTATCCGGAGCGAAAGCGATGAAAGTGTCTTTGAGCGGATCAAACCTGGCTTTGAGCTGGTTTTGGAGTGTCCGGTAATCTTCGATGCGCGAGCCCCAAATCTGCGCATTGCCTTTCTTGCGGCCGTCGAGTGCCCGCCGCAGGGAATTGTCCCACAGCGAAGCCGGGATTTTTTTCTGCCGTACGTCGGCTTCAGCGGTCAGAATCGTATCGAATGCTTTTTGGAGAGTATCGTCGGATCGGCCGGTTTGAGCGGTGGCAATTTGTGGCAGGATTTCCCGAACAGCGGGATCGTTGAAGAAATTCGCCAGGATCTTCAGGTTATAAGCGAAGCAGGCCTTTTCCGTTTGCGCGAGATATTCGGCAATATTCAGATTGTGGTAACGTTGCAGAATCGGCTCGCATTCGGCCTGTTTTTCATAGATCAGATCGAGCAGTTCGATTAATTCGCCTAATGACACCTGACGAATTAAAGCGGCCAGATTAGGGTCGCGGACGGCTAATTTTTGTTCCAAAAAGTTTTGCATGAATTCAGTGCGGATAATGCGCTCGGCGGTTTCATCGCAGATTTGGAATAGCGGGTCGAAGTTCAGATCGGCGACATTATCCCGCAGAATGCGCGCGCAAAAGCTGTGCACGGTCGAAATAGGCGCGAGGTTCAGTCGGTCGATGAATCTGGCGATTTTCTGCGGATCGGCTCCCGGCCGGTTTTGAGCCAGCGCCAGGCGCAGACGCTCTTTCATCTCATTGGCGGCTTTTTCGGTGAAGGTAATTGCGACGATTTGTTCGATCCCGGCGGTCTCCGACAGCAGAATTTCCAGATAACGTTCGACCAGGACACTGGTTTTACCGGTGCCGGCCGCGGCGCAAACAAATTGCGCTTCGGAGATATTTTTCACGCTCAGTTCGCGGTCTTTAGTCACGGCGGCCATACAAGTTAATTTAATCATCAAACCGTTTGGAAATAACTTTTAAAAATCCTAAAATCTTCCAGTTTTAATGGGGAGAATCGAACAAATGCCTGTCATCGTACCATTTTCATCAGAATGGATTACCTTTGCCATCTTCCTGGCTTTAATCCTGGGTTTTGTCGGCCTGAGCGAAGTGCTGCGCCAGCGCTCCAAACTGAGCGGTGAACAAACCCGCCAGTTCGTGCATATTGGCGTCGGCCTGTTAGTCATCATCAGTCCGCTGATTTTCAAATCGGCGATTCCACCGGCGGTGCTGGCCGGAATATTTATCATCCTGAATGCGGTCGCGCTGAAAGCCGGTCAGATGAAAGGCATGCATTCGACCGCCCGGATGTCCTACGGCACGGTGTTTTTTCCGCTGACCTATTTGATCCTGATCGCGCTGTACTGGCATTCCGATCCGGCGATCCTGATGCTCGGCATGCTGGTAATGACTTTGGCCGATCCGCTGGCGTCGATTGTCGGTTCGGCCGCCAAAAAGCCGCACATGTTCCGATTCTGGAAGGATCAGAAATCGGTGCGAGGTTCGCTGGTCGTTTTTGCGACAACATTCGTGATCGTTTTAGCATTTCTGCCACTGTTTCGCTGGTTTGACGGGATACCGGCGCCGGGATTGAGCAGTCTGATTGTAATTGCCGTGACGGTCGGAGTGGTCGCGATGCTTGGCGAGGCCATTTCGCACGCCGGTTCGGATAACCTGAGCCTGCCGCTGAGCGCGGCTTTGATGATTGACGTAATGCAGAGTCTGACTTTCCAGGGGCAGATCGCCGTAATGGGCTGGGTGTTATTTTCGTTTTTTCTGGCATATACGGCTTATCTGCTGAAGGCGCTGACGCCGGGCGGAGCGGCCGGGGCGATGTTTCTGGGCTCGATCGTTTTCTCTATCGGCGGTGTTAATTGGGTGGTGCCGATGGCAACCTTTTTCGTGCTGTCATCGATTCTGTCCAAAGTCGGGAAAAGTCGCAAAGGTCTCTTGTCAAATATGCAGGAGAAGGGCAGTAACCGCGATCTAATGCAGGTATACGCCAACGGCGGCGTCTCGCTGATCATGGCGATTCTCTATTTTTACACCGAGCAGGAGATTTTCTACCTGATGTTTCTCGGTTCGCTGGCCGCCGCGACGGCCGATACCTGGGGCACCGAAATCGGCGCTTTTTCCCGCCGTCAGCCGATTCACATTCTGACCGGCAAATCGGTTCCAGCCGGAACCTCGGGCGGTATAACCGCATTGGGAACCTCAGGATTTTTATGTGGTGCCGGCGTACTAACCCTGAGCGGCATTTATCCGATCGAAAAATCGCTGATGGCATTGTTCGCGATTATCGTCATCAGCGGAATTTTGGGCGCGCTGATCGATTCGGTCATCGGCGGCACGATCCAGGC
>JAZDEI010000123.1:0-3383 GCA_043808945.1 Fidelibacterota bacterium
CCATTGATAGACCAGCCGGTATATAACAAAATGACGTTATTTGTATTATTCGTATCTTTGTCAGTGTTTTTCAGAATATCCCATACATCGGTTGATGAAGAAGTGTAGGGATAGGTAGTATGTCCTTTGATAATGTTGTACAGGGCAGTTTTAAGCTGGCTTCCGGTTTTTCCGGCAGCGGCATCATAATAACCGGCCGGAATATCACCGAACGCGCTGACTATTAATAAAAGTACCAGAATGGTGATTGAAATAGTTTTTTGATTTTTCAACTTATTTACCTTTATAACAATAAACGCTCAAACATATCACTCTTTTGAATGTGAAAAAATATTTTACGTCACAAGACCGTGATAAGAAAGTGATCAAGAGATTTAATATTCCGCGGAATTTCGGAATGCCTTACGAATGGGTATAATTGTCTATAAGGATGTTTAGTTTTGTTCGGCTTTCTTTTTACGGCGTTCTTCAACAATTCCCTCTTCGATACTCTTTGGCAATGCGGCATAATTTAAAAATTCCATGGAGAAAGAGGCGCGTCCGCTGGAAAGGGTCCGCAACGCCGAGGCATAACCGAACATTTCCATTAACGGGACGGTTCCGTTAAGCTTCTGAGAACCTTTGCGGTGCCGGCGCATATTTTCGATTTTACCGCGACGCCGGTTGACATCGCCGATCGCGTCGCCCATGTATTCATCGGGTGTGTTGATCTCGATCTTCATGATCGGTTCCAGTAATTGCGGGGCGGTTTTATGGATGATTTCTTTCATGCCGAGGATCGCGCACATCCGGAAGGCCATTTCGCTGGAGTCGACCGGGTGATAGCTTCCATCAACCAGGACGTATTTGATATCGACGATCGGGTAGCCGGCTAAAAGACCTTTTTCGACCGTTTCGCGGAATCCTTTTTCGATGGCCGGTATAAATTCACGCGGGATGTTGCCGCCTTTGACGTGATCGACAAATTCGATGCCATTGCCGGGATTCGGTTCCAGGCGGAAAGCGATTTGCGCAAACTGACCTTTGCCGCCGGTCTGTTTCTTGAAACGGTGGGTGTACTCGGCTTCGCGAGTGATGGTTTCGCGGAAAGCAACGGCCGGTTCGCCGACGATGACTTCGACTTTATGTTCAGTCTTGAGCCGATCGACGATAATTTCGAGATGCAGTTCGCCCATGCCGGAAATTATAGTTTCTTCTGTTTCCTCCTCAAAGCGTACCCGGAATGACGGATCTTCAAGCGCCAGGCGGCTCAGAGCCATACCCAGCCGGTCGCGTTCTTTTTTGGTAATCGGTTCGATTTTCATATCGAGCACGGTTTCCGGATAATGAATGTTTTCCAGCAGGATCGAGTCCTCTTCATTGCATAATGTATCGCCGGTAGTGGTGATTTTCATACCGATCAGGGCGCCGATATCACCGGCGCGCAAAGAAGCGACTTCCGAGCGTTCGTCAGCATGAATGCGCAGGATGCGTCCGATACGTTCGCGCTTTTGCTTGGTGGAATTGAAAATGTATGAACCGGAATTAAGTTCGCCGGCATAAACGCGGACGAAAGTCTGTTGTCCGACATAAGCATCGTTGGTGATCTTGAACGCCAGGGCTGTGACCGGTTCGGAAACATGAGGTTTGCGCGAAATGATAATATCGGGATGATTGGCATCGCGCCCGGTGACAATTCCGCGGTCGATCGGTGACGGCAGGTAATCGACCACCGCGTCGAGCAGAAGCCGCACGCCTTTGTTTTTAAAAGCCGCGCCGCAGAAGACAGGCGTGATGCACAGATTCAGCACGGCGTAACGGGCGGCGTTGCGAATCTCAGTTTCGCTGATTTCTGCCCCTCCAACGTATTTTTCCATGAGGTTTTCATCGAAATCGGCTAATTTTTCGATCATTTGTTCGCGCATTTTTTTAGCTTCGGCCAATAAATTCGCCGGGATTGCGACCTCGAACATATCGAGTTCGCCATAATTGTAGGCTTTCATGGTTATCAGGTCGATGATACCCGTGAAGTCGACCTCACTACCGATCGGCATTTGGAAGGCGATTGCGTTGGCGCCCAGCATCTCATTCATCATGCTGATTGTCTGGGTGTAATCCGCTCCGGCGCGATCCATTTTGTTGATGAATGCAATGCGCGGGACTTTATAATTGTCGGCCTGATGCCAGACAGTTTCACTCTGTGGCTCGACGCCGCCGACTGCGCAAAAAACCATGATAATACCATCCAGAACGCGCAAAGAGCGTTCGACTTCGAGTGTAAAATCGATATGTCCCGGGGTGTCGATCAGGTTGATCTGGTGATCTTTCCAGTCGGTAGTAATGGCGGCAGAAGTGATCGTGATCCCGCGTTCCTGTTCCTGCTTCATAAAATCCATGACGGCTTGCCCGTCATGGACTTCCCCAATTTTATGAGTCACTCCGGTGAAGAAAAGGATACGTTCGGAGGTCGTGGTTTTGCCGGCATCTATATGAGCAACGATACCGATATTTCTAATTTTTTGTAATTCAACATTTTCCATATTCTTGTCCCTAATTTAAAAAGCCAGGAAATTTAATAAAATGAGAAATTGTTTGGAAGGAGAATTATTTAAATAATTTCATATTTTTATACAATGATTAGATAAACCGAGAGTAAAAAGTGTTACGGAGAATTAACGAAGATCCTGAATTTTGATAAATAATGTCACCAACATCTCAGCTTATCTTTTTTCCGGCAATCGTGATCGCATTTGTAGCAGACCTCGTTTTGCAGATAACCGCCGTCGAAATATTCGGCGATATTGGACAGGGTGGTCTTGGCAATATTTTGCAAAGCTTCGGCGGTAAAAAAGGCCTGATGCGAAGTGATCAGAGTGTTAGGCAGGATTAACAGGCGTGCCAGAACATCGTCCGAAATTACCTGCGTCGAAAAATCTTCGAAGAAGTATTCGCTCTCCTCTTCATAAACGTCCAGACCGGCGGAACCGATCTTGCCAGATTTGAGTCCGTCGATCAGGACATCGGTCTGGATCAGTCGGCCGCGGCCGGTATTGATAATCATGACGCCGTCTTTCATATTGGCGATGGAGTCGGCATTTATCATGTGATCGGTTTCCGGTGTCAGAGGGCAATGTAAGGAAATAACGTCTGCCTGCCGGTACAGGTCATCCAGGCTCACATATTCAATGCCAGTCTGGCGGGCGTACTCTTCGTTGGGGAAAGCATCATAGGCCAGGACGCGCATGCCGAAGCCTTTCAAAATAGCGATCAGACATTTACCGATCTGGCCGGTGCCAATTACACCGGCGGTTTTGCCGTGCATGTCGAAACCGAGTAAACCATTGATCGAAAAATTACCGTCCCGTGTGCGGTAATAGGCTCGGTGTGTTTTGCGATTCAGGGCG
>JAZDEI010000124.1:0-2189 GCA_043808945.1 Fidelibacterota bacterium
CTGACGGTCGATATCAATCCTGAGACGCATGAAATTTATATCCATTGCATAGAGGTGACCTCGACTAATGTCAACCAAAATACGCGTGATATTGGCAGTCGCTTCGAAAAGTTGATAACGGAGGTGTTTGAATGAGAACAGTGCGCTGGCTGTGCGGATTGATCCTGATCGGGGCATTCATGTTCGGTAATTTTTTCATTTACACCGGTTTGATTTACTTTAAACTAATCAACGTAATTCTTTTCAGTTCATTATTCGTCCTGTTTCGGGTAATCGTCGGCCCAACCGCCGCCGACCGGATCGTGGCCGTTGATATTTTAGGAATATTGATTATCGGTATGCTGGCTCTGCTCGGATTACATTATGAGCAATCCTTTTTTATGGATGTCGGTTTGATCTGGGCATTGCTGAGTTTTGTGGCGTCACTCGCGCTGGCCAAAGTTCTGGAAGGGAGGTCGCTTGATGATTAGGGAAACTATCGGCATGGTATTTATCCTGATCGGGATAATGTTCGATTTTCTGGGAGTATTGGGCTTAGTACGGCTTCCGGATGTTTATAATCGCCTGCAGGCCGCAACCAAATGCGTAACGTTCGGTTCGGCCGGTATCCTGCTCGGTGTTTTTGTCATCCAGGGATTCAATAATTTTGGTTTTAAAGTGCTGTTGGGAATCGTGTTTATTTTTTTGACGTCACCGGTCGCGGCGCATATTATTGCCCGGGCGGCCCATCGCAGCGGTGTCAAATTGACCAAAGAAACCGTCGTCGATCAGTACCAGGAAGACCGCGAGTTAAAGGATTAGAAGGAGCGCATTATGTTTTTGCCAAAATTACGCGAACTAACCGAAGCCCTGCGGTCACTTTTTTCCGCACCATATACAAGCAAGTTCCCGGCTACACCGCATCAACCAGCCGAAGCCTTCCGGGGTTTCCCGGAGTATTACAAGGAATTTTGTGTCGGTTGTGGCACCTGCGCTCAGGTTTGTCCGACGAGTGCAATCGAAGTGTTTAACGATCTGACGGCCGGTACGAGGATTTTAAGGGTCGATTATACGGCCTGTGCCCAATGCGGTCAATGCCAGGAGAAGTGCATCACCGGCAAAGGCATCCAATTATCGCACCATTTCACTCTTGCAGTAGCTGATCTGAAAGATGAGGCCGTTTACAATTCAGTCGAAAAAGATTTGGCGGTGTGCGAAGCCTGCGGAGCTATTATTGCCTGCAATGATCATTTAGCTTTTGTTAAAGAAAGGCTTGGCGCCAAGGCTTATGCCAACCCGAATCTGCTCCTGGTGACCCAGAAAAATTTCAGCGAATTGATTCCCTCTCAAATCAAGGATCGTTTACGGCGCGAGGACTATGTCAAGATAGTTTGCCAGAAGTGCCGCCATAAAATAGTCGTCAAAGATGAATTTTAAAGATCTGAGACAAACTTTAGCCGATATTCCGAATGATAAATTGGTTTTTGTCGGATTGGGCAATCCGCTGTGTGGCGATGACGGAGTCGGCAAGATTTTACTCGATCGGTTGTCGCTACAGCCGGAATTCGATGGAGCTGGTTTTATCTTTGCCGGGACGAATCCGGAAAATTACCTGAAAACTCTAACGGATAAAGCGGCTGACGTTCTTGTCTTTATCGATACGGCGCGCTTCAATGCCACGCCGGGAACGATCAACCTGCTGGAAGCCAAAAACCTACGCCTGACCGACTTCAGTACCCATACTTTTTCGATTGAAATGATCGCGGCATTTATTGCCAATGAACGACCCTGCCGGTTTTATTATCTCGGTATCGAGCCGGAAAGTACGGAAATCGGGCAACCGGTTTCACTGAACGTCGAGATTGGCCTGCAATCCTTTTTTAATTGATTAGAGCGAGTGGATGGTCACACAAAAACCATATAAACTGATTCTGCCGTTTCACACGCTGGAAACTCTGCGCATCCGGATCGGCTGGCTGGTCAACCTGCGCTGGGTCGGCATAATCGGTCTGCTTGGAGTCATTCCGATTGTCGAGCAGATATTTCGGTTCACCCTGGGATTTCCTCAGATTTATCTTTTAGTCGTACTATTCACGATCCTCAACCTGATCTATTTCTTTCTATGTAAGTATTTGCCATTTACAAATTTCGGACAGGAAATTACCTTTACCGAGATTCAGGTTGTGCTGGATTTTGTGCTGATTTCATTC
>JAZDEI010000125.1:0-13170 GCA_043808945.1 Fidelibacterota bacterium
TCGAAAGTCCCGAGCAGGCTGGCGATGAAGGCGACGCCAATGCCCATGGCGTACATCACGTCCATGTTCAGACTGCGGTTTTTAAGCGCCTGCCAGGCTGCGCGGAAGATCGGGTAACTCAGGTAAATGAAAACCGGCGTAGCTAGGGCGAGCATCAGATAGGCAATGGGAAACGGTAGATTGATTTTGACAACCATCGGAATCATCAAAATTATCCCGGTGATAAATCCGAGCAGGATGCGCCGCATTTTGGTACGCAATTCCCGCCGGAGAGCTTCATCTTCGTCCATGACGGGTTTTTCGCCTTCGCGGCCGAGATACTGGTAGCCGGCCGATTCGATGGCGGTTTTGGCCGTGTCGATCGAAAAGCGCTCGCCGTCGAAGGTCAGATAGGCTTTCTCGTTGGCGAGATTAACGTTCACCGTGCTGACGCCCGCGACTTTGCCGAGAGCATTTTCGACGGTTTTCACGCACATCGCGCAGTGCATCCCGCCGATTTTCAGGACAGTTTGATTTGTTTTTTCAGTCGCTTGCATAATAACCAGACTTTCAACGCTTAAAATTACTGTAAGTTGGATTATGCTAAGGGATTTTTGTTACGACTGACGCCGGATTAGCAAGAAATAATTCTTTCGGAGGCAATATACTGAAATTTTTCAGCGATTTGAATAGCTTCACTGACATCATCGTCGCTTAAGGTGATAATGGTCTCGGGATATCTGATCTCGACGGAATAATTCTCCAGAACGATGGCCGACTGATACCAATCGTCCGAAACTTCAATTTTCTCGGAAAGAAGATCAAGTAGGTAGGTCAATTGGTGCAGCGGACGAAATTCGACATTCAGGTGAACGAGCAGGGCTTTGAGATATTTTTCAACGGCCTGCTGGCAATGGAAACAAATGGTATCGTAATATTCTGGCAGATGTTGATAGATTATCCGGGCAGTCCCGAGATCATGTTCGGCTTTTAATAGCCAGGCTTCAACCAGCGACTGTTTATCGAGCATAGACTAATTTTCCGTTTCGGATGACTTCATTTACGAGCGTAGACTGGACATTTTTTCGCTCTTCAATTTCTTCGGGAGTATAGACGATAATGTCAATCGGAATCTTGGAGTGAATCAGTTGTTTTCTGATTTCGGTCGCACGCTTGTGTGCCGGGAGATCGGTTTCTTCTACGATCAGCAAGTCCAAATCACTGTTTTCATCCATTTCACCACGGGCGTATGATCCGAAAAGGAATATTTTCTCCGGTCGGTTAAACCGTGCGATCTTGCTGACTATATCATTTATTGTTTTCTGACTAATCATCTTCTCGATTTTCCTATCTGAAAATTAGTCTAATCAGCAGTATAAATCAAGGGTTTGCGAAATACCCGGCCGTTGGAATATCGTTCAGAGCTCCATACCGAGGAGCAGCAGACTCAATTGCGCGTCTTTTTCCGCGAAGCGATAGGCCAGCCGTAGTCCGGAATTCAGTTCGATCGGGAAGGTTAAAAGGTTGTAATCAAAATTCAGGTCGATGCCAACCGAATTGTATTGTTGCTGAAAATTACCGGCCTTTGCGTAACACAAATCGCCGAAAAATGCGCCCCGCAGGCGTTTGAGATAAAACAGCGAACCAAGCGCCCAATCCGGGTAGCCAAGCGGCAATTCATAAGTCATTCCTGCCCCGGCGCGGAAGTCGTTGTAAACGTAATCGTAACCGCGTGAAAAAGGCACAACGCTCGCGAACCGGTAATTATCGGAATTCTGCAATTCGATCGTGCCGGAGAAATGCAGGCTATGATGTTTGGCCAGGCCTGGCAGAAAATAATTACCTTGCGCGGCGAACAACCGGCTCCGGTAATCGCCGCCCAGGGGAGTGTGCTCCAAGTCGATCTGCAATGTATAACCGTCGATCGGCCGGATATCACGGGTCGTGGGCAACAGATAATTATGGTAACTAACCTGATATCTGAGCGGCAGAAACCAGCCATTGCCGTTGGCATAAGCCACAGTCGTATTTTTATCGCTGATGCGCGTGTAAGCGCCGTTCAGACTCAGTCTCAGTTGCCGGTCATATACTCCGGTCGAGAAATCCAGTGGCAGAACAGCGCCGAGAGACAAAGCCGTTTCATGCCAGGTTTCGGTGGTAAGTGAATCGAACGGATCACCGATATAGCTGACCCGTTGGCCGAGGCTGACTCCGGCACTCAGGATCGGGTAAAAACCGGCGTAGCAGATATCCGTACCAACCGCCAATGCCTTCTCGTTGCCATCGTAGCTCAGGTCGGTATTGACCGCCATCGTATTTAAAAGGTCGTGCGATTGGAGGCCGAAATTGCCGCCGAGTGATGACAGGAAATAATACCAGCTATGAACATTCAATAAGTTCGATACCGGATTATAATCTTCAACTGTAAATTGTTTCGAGGGAATTTTGCCGGGTTGAAACAAATTGCCACCTTGCTCCTGCTCGACGAGCGGCTCGTAATAGCGGATATCACGCTGTTCGACTGATTCAATCGGCCGCCAGGTTTGCGAATCGAGATGCATCTCGCAGATGTCCAGGCCGTTGACGTCGTAATCGCTGAAGAGTATCGATGCTCCATCCGGTGAAACCGCCGGGTAATAGGCGCCAAACTTGCGTGAAGTAACCTGAAAACGCCGCCCGCTGTTAATATCCACAGCGTAGATATTATCGATACCGGCATAAGCGGAATTATACAGCAGAAAATCTCCGGAAAAGACCGGATATTCGTCGAACGGATGACATTCCGCTAAAACTACTTTTTCGATTCCGGTGACGATATCAAATGTCGCCAGGGTTCTGCGCCCGGCACTTTGTTTGAAATAAGCCAGGCGACTGCCATCCGGCGACCAGACCGGATTTTTGAGAAAGCTGTTGTCCGGATTGGGTAAAGTCCGGATTTCCCGGCCGGTTTCCACATCCAGCAAAACCAGATTGCAGTTTCTTTCCGGGGTGAATTTGACCGCAGCGATCATCTTATTACCCGGTGCGACCGCCGGCATGAAATATTTCCCGTGTTCGGTAATCTGGCGCGATTGACGACTGCGCAGATCATAAATGGCGATGTCGGAATATACTTCGGCTCCCCAGCGCGGATGCTGATTCAGAACGTCCCAGGCAACCAGGTTATCTTTGACGGAGATTCGATTATACCCGGAAATTCTGACGAGCGCTTCCTCACTTCCGTCCGGTAAGATGCGCACCAGCGTGCTGTTATCAGCCAGACCGTAGATCGCCGCAATGATTGAGCCATCTGCCTGATACTGCGGCCATTGATATTGAGTCCAGACTTTTTTAGCCTTTAGATTGATTTTGTGCGCCGGTGTAAATTCCAATCCCGCAATTTGGTGACGCCAGAGCGAGTCGAGTTCGGTCATGGTATCGTTGTAAATTCCACGGCTGTTGCGACCGGTCATCAGGCGGGTGGCACGGGCGAAAGTGAACGGGCTCCAGGAACGCCGCGTGGAAATCCCGAGGATGCGATCCCAGCTGTCGGCGCCATATTGACGGCGGACGTGGGTCGTCATTAAATAACCGAGATAATAATGATTCGGATAATAATCTTTATATGAACGCAGGTAAGCTTTGTAATACGAATAGCGTTGACCGGAAAGGATTAAAGTTCGAATCGGCAGAGTGAACTCCGCTTGCCGCCCGCGTCCGGCAACGGTCAGAGCTGTCTCAGTTCCGACGGCATCACCTTCCAGGAACCACAACGGTGTTTGCCAGAAGGTTAAGATAAGGTGTCCGTAATCTCCTAAAAAGAAACTGGCCAGTCTGGTAAAACCGGAATTGAGGCGGTCGAGCTGCACCATGTGGCGCCCTTCATGGACGGCTAAGAGGTTATACCATTCGATACCGTTCGCAACAGACGCCTGAGCAGGAGTTGTGTACCATTCACTTTTACGAGGCGCTAAAGTGACATAACCATCTGCGACAGCACAGCGGTCCGACAGGATCAGCGGCCACTTTTTACTTTTCGGCACAAGTGTTATCCGGAGCGGGAAGTAGACATATTCGAGCGTATTGGCGACGCGCTGACCTTCAGTTGCGATTTCCGCCGGAAATATGATCCGGAAATGCCGGGTGTTGATCTGTAGCCAGTGAATGCCGGGCGGCTGTTGTCCGGAGTCGAGCATCTGTGCGTTAATGATCAGCGGTTGGGTCAGTAAGACGATTAATAGCGCAATCCGACCATAAATATCCCGAAGTTGCCTGACCGAAACAAGATCTGGAATCATTTCTGGATACCGGGCTACTGCATCTACCCTTTTTTAGACGTATCGAATAAGTTTTTACGGATATATTCAGCGCCTTTTAGAATTGCCTTTTGATTCAGATCGACTAAATTTTTCCGCTTCAACACATCGCCGAGCGAACGCAGGACGACTTCAATTGACATGAAACCGAGATATTCGATCAGGGCACCGACGATGATCATATTGGCAGCTTTGGAGTTGCCCAGTTCGTCGGCCAGTTTGGTCGCCGGAACTGGAATAATCCGAACATCCTGGCGCACCGGTGGGCGGTCGATAATCGAGTCATCATAAATGATGACTCCGCCGGAAATAACGTCATTTTCGAATTTATCTAATGAAGGCCGGTTCATGGCGATCAGCACCGTCGGACTGGCAACCAGCGGCGAACCGATTTTCCGGACGGCGATTTTGACACTGCAATTGGCGGTTCCGCCGCGCATCTCCGGTCCGTAAGATGGCAGCCAGCTGACTTCGTAATTATGACGCATACCCATCTCGGCCAGAACATTACCGAGGCTCAAAACGCCTTGCCCGCCGAAACCCGCGATTTTGATCTCGACCGAGAGATTTTTCTGCCGGAAAGGGGCGATTTTTTCCGTGTCGATTATGATCGGTTCGATATTCAATACGCTCTGCAACCGGTCTCGATCGACTTCCAGGCGTTTCAGATCAGCACCTTGAAATTCCTCGGAAATATCCTTTTTCACGCCGAGTGGAAACTGTTTCTGGAGAACCTCGCGCACCCAGTCGCGACCGCGAATCGATGACATTTTCAGGTTGGATGGGCAGGACGAGAGAACCTCAAGAAAGCAGAAGGCATTTTTCTCGATCTGGAGTTTAATGGCTTTGCGGACGGCCTGCCGGGCATGTAATATCGATTTGGTGTCGCCAAGCATAATGCGCTCGACATAAACCGGCGCTTCCAGGGTGGCTATGATTTCCGACATACGAATCGGAAAACCTTCATTCCTGAAATTCCGGCCGCGCGGCGTGGTCATGGTTTTTTGCCCGATCAAAGTCGTGGGCGCCATTTGGCCGCCGGTCATGCCGTAGATCGCATTGTTGACGAAAAAGACCGTAATGCCTTCACCGCGGTTGGCGGCGTGAATGATTTCGGCTGTACCGATCGCAGCCAGGTCGCCATCACCCTGATAAGAGATGACTACCGATTCGGGGTGAGCACGTTTAATGCCGGTCGCAGCCGCCGGAGCGCGCCCGTGAGCAACCTGGACGTTGCCGGTGTGAAAATAATAATAGGCGAAAACGCTGCAACCGACCGGGCTGATCAGGATCGTGCGATCGGTTACGCCGAAATCGACCAACGCTTCAGCGATTAGTTTGTGAAGATTGCCGTGACCACAGCCGGGGCAATAGGTCGTCGTCAGCCGATCGGTTCCCGGCCGGCGGTCGAAAACATCGTAAAAAGCGGCCGATTTATGCAGGATATTGTTCATAAGGACCTCATTAGTTTCAGCACTTCATCATTGATCTCTTTTTCGGAAGGAGTATTACCGCCCATCCGGGTATACAAATATACCGGCTTGCGGCCGGAAACGACTAACCGGACATCATCGACCATCTGACCGTTGCTCATTTCCACTACCAGGAAAAACTTAACCCGGTCGGCCAGTTCGTCAATGATCTTTTTGGGAAATGGAAAGAGCGTGATCGGTCGCATAAGGCCGGCCCGAATACCCATAGCACGCAGAGTATCGACGATGGTATGTAAAATGCGTGAGACAATGCCAAAGCCGACTAACACGATCTCGGCATCATCAAGACGATAACCTTCATAGCGGACCTCCTGCTCTTCCATGATGGCATATTTTTGCTGGAGTTTCAGATTATGACGCTCAAGGTCGTCGGGATCGAGTTCGATTGACGTGATCAGGTTGTTAACAGTTTCAGGAGTGCCTTTTACGGCCCAGGTTTTTTCCGGAATCTGGGTCACCGGCTCGGGAAATTCGACCGGTTCCATCATCTGGCCGATGTAGCCGTCAGCCAGAACGTAAACCGGGTTGCGGTATTTATCCGCCAATTCGAAAGCCAGGATAGCGAAATCGCACATTTCCTGAACGGAATTGGGCGCCAGTACGATGGTTTTATAATTACCGTGCCCGCCGCCTTTCACGACCTGGTTGTAATCGCTCTGTTCGGGAGCAATGTTACCGAGCCCCGGACCGCCGCGCATGACATCGATGATTACGCAGGGCAATTCCGAGCCGGCGCAGTAGGAGATACCTTCCTGCTTCAGGCTGATGCCGGGACCGGAGGAGGCGGTCATAACGCGCTCACCGGCCGCCGCCGCGCCATAGACCATATTGATTGCGGCGATTTCGCTTTCGGCCTGTACAAATGTTCCGCCGGCCAGCGGCAGATATAATGCGGCGGCATGGGCGATTTCGCTTGCCGGTGTGATCGGATAGCCGTAATAGGACTGGCAACCAGCCAGAATGGCGCCTTTTACAACCGCTTCGTTTCCTTTTAAAAATTGCTTGGCCATGTTTTTACCTCGCTTCTTATTTAATCGTTATGACCTTTTCGATGGAGTCGGGCGTGCCGATCAGTCCCAGGCAATTGGTACAGATCAGGACTCCGGGCGAATTTTCTTTCGGGAAGACTTTATGCTCGCCATCGCAGTGCGGGCAGAGTGCCGTTTCCGTGACCAGATCCCAACGCTTGAAAACCGTGATCGCTCCCAGCTCGGGACAGTTGTAAAAACAAATCCCGCATCCGGTACAGCCTTCGCCCTTGTACGCCGACGGGTGATAGCCATGCGTGTTGAACCGATTCGTCAGGAACAGCACTTTGGCCGGGCAGGCTGCGACGCACAGTTCACAACCCTTACACTCTTCCACATTAATAACGACATGCCCTTTAGCGACGGGCGTCTGTGGGGCTGATTTCGTTTCACTCATATCGGGCTCCCTGTTTATTTAATAATTTTAGTTTTCAATAACCGTTTGACATTGATGGTCTATAAAATTCATCTGCAAAATTCCCTGAACACCTTGTCGAATTCGGGAATCGCGCCCAGAATTACATTTTCCGGGACGGCATAGGAAATCCGGAAATAACCCGGCCGGTGAAAAGCCACACCCGGCGTGGTGATTACCAGGCAATCCTGCAAAGCGTACACGAATTTAATATCGTCCCGGATCGGGCATTTCGGAAAAAGATAGAAAGCACCTTCCGGTTTTATAATGTCGTAGCCGATGTCTACCAGTGCATTGTAAATAAGATCGCGGCGTCGCTGATATAAATTCACATCGACCCGGACATCCAGTGTGCGGCGCACGACGCGTTGCATCAGGGCCGGGGCATTGATGAATCCCAGTACGCGATTGCAGAAGGATGCGGCTTTGATCAGCGATGGATAATCCTCAATCAGTGGGCTGAGCGCCAGATAACCGATCCGCTCCCCGGCTAACGAGAGATCCTTTGAAAACGAGGTTGCCAGGATCGTATGCCGATAGTAACGAAATGGCGATTGACATTGCACGCCGTCGTAAACGATTTTTTTATATGGTTCATCGGTCAGCAGATAGATCGGATGACCGATCTCGGCGCTTTTACAGGTGAGAAGCCGGCCAATTTCACGCAGGATATTTTCGTTGTAGACCCGGCCGGTCGGATTGTTGGGTGAATTGATCAGGAGAACACGGGTACGCGGGGTAATTTTTGCGGCGATTTCAGCCGGATCGGGCAGTAATTCGGCGTTTGATTCGGCCTGAACCAGGCATCCCTGATGATTTTCCACATAAAAATCGTACTCGGTGAAATAGGGCGCGATCACGATGACTTCGTCGCCGGGATTAAGCACGGATTTCAGAATGACGTTAATCGCCCCGGCGGCGCCGCAGGTCATGACGATCTGTTCGCCGGTGAACGGTAAACCGCTTTCGAGTTCAAGTATTTTAGCGACAGCCGCACAGGTTTCGGGATAGCCTTTATTTTGCATATAGCCGTGCACGTGCGCGCCGGTGCGGGCGGCTTCTTCGACTAAAACTTTATTGAAAATGTCGGGGCTTGGCAAATCCGGATTACCGAGCGAGAAGTCGAAAACCCGGTCGGCGCCGTACTGTTTTTTAAGTGTAATGCCAGTTTCAAACATTTTTCTGATCCAGGAGGAGCGGGTCAGGGATTGCGCTACGTTAGATGATATTGGCATTACACCCCTTTTTTACACGATGGTATTATCCCCGGTCGTGTCGGATTCCCATTGGTTGGTTTTGATGAATTCATCGATGGATCGGGCCGCATCGCGTCCGGCGCCCATTGCCAGGATAACGGTAGCTCCGCCGGAGACAATATCGCCGCCGGCAAAAACGCCGCGTTTCGAGGTGCGTCCGTTCTTATCAGATACGATGATGTTGCCCCATTTATTGCACTGTAAATCGGCGGTCGTACGGGAAATCAGCGGATTTGAACCGTTGCCGATCGCCATGACCACCAGATCGGTTGGAATATCAAATTCACTGCCTTGAATCGGAATCGGCCGCCGGCGTCCGTCGGCACCCGGTTCGCCGAGTCCCATTTGCAGACAACGGGCGGTTTTTACCCAGCTCTGTTCATCGGCGATAAATTCGACCGGATTGGTCAGCGTCTGGAAAATAATGCCTTCTTCTTTGGCATGGTGCACTTCTTCAATACGCGCTGGCATTTCGACTTCCGAACGGCGATAGACGATTGTAGCGCTTTCGGCGCCGAGCCGTTTGGCAGTGCGGACGGCATCCATGGCAGTATTGCCGCCGCCGACGACCACGACCTTTTTGCCGATGCGGATCGGCGTGTCGGCTTCGGGAAATTCATAAGCCCGCATCAGGTTGACGCGCGTCAGAAATTCATTAGCCGAGTAGACGCCCATCAGGTTTTCACCGGGTATGTTCATGAACCAGGGCAAACCGGCGCCGACTCCCAGAAAGACCGCCGCGAAGCCGGCCGGGCCGAGCAATTCATCGACTGTCATGGTTTTCCCAACGATGAAATTAGCTTCGAACCGCACACCCATGCACCGCAGGTTTTCGATTTCATATTTGAGAATGGCTTTGGGTAACCGGAATTCCGGTATACCGTAAATCAGAACGCCGCCGAATTCATGCAATGCCTCGAAAATTGTGACATCGTAGCCCCATTGCACGAGGTCGCTGGCGCAGGCTAAGCCGGAAGGGCCTGAACCGACGATGGCGACTTTTTTCGCGTTGCGCGTTGCCGAAATAGCTATCTGCGCCTGGCCGTGTTGGCGTTCGTAATCGGCGACGAATCGTTCCAGTCGCCCGATCGAAACCGGCTCGAATTTTCCTTTCAGGACGCAGGTTTTTTCGCACTGCTCTTCCTGCGGACAAACCCGGCCGCAGACCGATGGCAGGAGATTATCTTCTTTAATTTTGCGGGCCGCGCCGAGGAAATCCCGCGCGACTATCAGGCGGATAAAATCCGGAATTTTTATACTTACCGGGCAACCGTCGATGCAGGTCGGCCGGGGGCAATCCAGACAACGTTGGGCTTCCCGGACGGCGGTTTCGGCGTCATACCCGAGATTTACTTCGTTGAAATTGCGATTGCGTATCAATGGCGGTTGTTCCGGCATCGGCTGGCGCGGTATGGCCATGCGCTCTTTCTTGCTCAGGAGGATCGCTGACAAGTGGTACTCCTTTTCAGGTTAAACTGGTATCCGAAATAACTTTTGACAACCGGCACTGATGCTGAGCTTTGTCCGGCTGAGTGTTTAGTATATCGACTGAGATTTTCTCGTGTTCACTGAATTGCTTCTGGCGGCGGGCAATTTCGCTGAAATTTACCTGGTGAGCGTCAAATTCCGGGCCGTCGACACAGACGAAAACGGTTTTGCCGCCGACCGTCGCGCGGCAACCGCCGCACATGCCGGTGCCGTCAATCATGATACTGTTCAGCGAGACCATGGTTTTAATCGCAAACGGCCGGGTCATTTCGGCCACGCCCTGCATCATCGGCAGGGGGCCGACCGCCAGCACGAAATCCGGCTTGCGTTCACGGGTCAGGATGGTTTTCAACACGTCCGTGACTAAGCCGGGTTGTCCGTAACTGCCGTCGTCAGTCGTCACGAACACTTCGTCGCAAACAGCGCGCATTTCGGCTTCGCAAATCACTAAAGCTTTTTGGCGAGCGCCGATGATCGAAATGACGTTATTTCCGGCGGCTTTCAGGGCTTTTGCAATCGGTAGGGCTTCGGCTGTTCCGACTCCGCCGCTGATGCAGACCGCGAGGCCGAAATTTTCAATATGCGTCGCCTGGCCGAGCGGCCCGACGATGTCATGGAGATTATCGCCGGTTTTCAATAGGTTCATCTGGCGGGTGGTTTTACCGAGTCCCTGAACAATCAGGGTCACGGCGCCGTTCACGGCATCGCCATCCACGATCGTGATCGGAATTCTTTCGCCTTTTTCCCAGACCCGCAAAATCACAAACTGACCGGGCTGGGCTTTGCGGGCAATCAAAGGCGCATCGATGACAAATTTTTTAATGTCCGGGGCAATAAATTCAGCGTGCAATATCAGGTTCATTGGTCTATTCCATTGGTTGACCGGGATTGACGAAAGCCTCGGCATGGGATGCGATCTCTTTTAGGATGAAAGGCATCATTTTTAAAACAGTCGATAGTCCGACGACCGGAATGGTCAGGATCAGGGTGTCGATGATTTCATCACGGGTTGCCCCGGCGCGGATCGCTTTTGGTATGATTATTTTAATCGCATCCGGCGAAGGGCTGTTGATCTGAATGGCCAGCATTATCAGTTGACGAGTTTTTTCATCGAGATGGTCGCCAAGAGAACTGACCATTTTCTGATAATTCTTCAGAACTTCTTTACGGTTTTCCATCATAAAGGTCAACCCGTCCTGGTCAAGGTCTTCCCATTTGAAATTATCGGAACCCATTTTATTCTCCCGGGTTGTTTATTTTACTTCCGTCAGCCAGCCGAATTTGTCGGGCACGTCGCCGACCTGGTAGGCGGTCAGGTATTTGTACAATTTAGTCGTAATCGGACCGGCTTCCATACCGTCGGCATACATTTTATACATTTTACCACGGTAGCCGAGGCAACCGACCGGCGTAATGACAGCGGCCGTGCCGCAGGCGCCAGCTTCGGTAAAGGTTTCGATCTCATCGACGCTGATACGGCGCTCGGCCATATCCAACCCGAATTCCTCGCGGGCCACCTGCATCAGCGACTGACGCGTAATGCTTTCCAGGATCGAATCCGACTTGGGAGTGGCTAATTTGCCATCTTTGAAGACGAAGAAGATATTGGACGCGCCGGTCTCTTCAAAATATTTATGTTCGATCGAGTCAAGGTAGACGATCTCGCTGAAACCTTCCTGGCGGGCAATCTTCAGGGGCATTAATGAGGCCGAATAATTGCCGCCGGCCTTGGCCTGGCCGATTCCGTGCAAGGCGGCCCGGTCGTAATAATCGTCGACTTTCAGTTTGATGGTCTTGAAACCGGTTTTGAAATAGGGCCCAACCGGGCAAACGAAAACCGAAAAGATATATTCCGGGGCGGGCTTGACGCCCAGATTTTCGCCGACTCCGATCTGGAACGGGCGGATATAAAGCGAGGCACCAGTGCCGTAAGGCGGAACGTAATCCACATTGGCTTTGACGGTTGAGATGATGCCCTGCATGAATAAATCTTCCGGGACTTCAGCCATTAAAAGACGGGCCGCCGAGCGGCGGAAGCGGTTGGCGTTTTCGCACGGCCGGAACAGCATGATATGTCCGTCTTTGGTGCGCTGGGCTTTCATGCCTTCGAAAATCTGCTGACCGTAATGCAGGCAGGTCGCGCCTTCGTCAATGCTGATTTTATTTTCGGTAACTAATTTGCCTTCATTCCAACGGCCATCTTTCCAGTAGGCCTGAAATCGAAACGGCGTGTATGAATATTTAAACTCGAGTTTACTCCAATCAATCGTTTTCGGATCCATCATTTTCCTCTCAATTTTTCTTCAATTAACCTTTTAGCCAGACTTGCTTATTTCGGTGTAATTTAATTTTCAAATGACTTTAATCCCGCGATTTCTTTATCAAATGTGGTGCCACCAGAGCAATGCGATTCTCCGGCCAGCCGGTTAATGGAATATTTTAAAGGACTTCGCCGGGTGCGGTCTGATATTCTTGCGGGCTCCCCTTTTTCCTAAAACTGGCAATCAGCAGAAACCGGTTTTATTGGTTTTAGGAATAATTTCTGCTCATGGTTTACTGAATTTTACTTATATTTGTTCGGGACTTTTATGAGAACGGAATTTTTGGATAGAAGTTTGCAGTCATTCCAGGCAGATGAAAGTCCATCACAGATCAAAGACCTAACTGTCAAAGGAGATATTTATGTATAAAAAACTTTTTATTCCCGGGCCGGTGGATGTCAGGCCGGAAATTTTACAGGCAATGGCTACTCCGATGATCGGCCATCGCTCGAAGGATGCTTCGGCATTACAACAACGTATTTCGGAAAAATTGCAGAAACTGTTTTGCACTCAGAATCCGATCCTGCTGTCAACTTCATCCGGAACGGGACTGATGGAAGGCTCGATTCGCTCCTGCACCGCCAAACGGGCGGTGGTATTCTCGGTCGGCGCTTTCGGTGAGCGCTGGGCCGCGCTTGCCAAAGCCAACAACGTTCCGCATGACCTGGTCAAGGCTGAACCCGGTTATCCAACGACGCCCGAAATTGTCGATCAGTATCTGGCGACCGGCAAATATGACGTCTTCACGATTACACATAATGAAACTTCGACCGGCCTGATGAATCCGGTGGCAGAAATTGCCGCGGTGCGTCGTAAATATCCGGACGTTTACTGGTTGGTCGATACGGTTTCATCGATGGGCGGCATCCGGATTCCGGTTGATGAATTCGGTATG
>JAZDEI010000126.1:0-7144 GCA_043808945.1 Fidelibacterota bacterium
AAATTAAAAATCGAAAATTTTGCGATCATCGATAAAATCGAGATCGATTTTGCACCCGGACTGACGATTTTAACCGGCGAGACAGGCGCAGGCAAGTCGATCATCATCGATGCGCTCAATCTGGCGCTTGGTGAAAAAGCCAGTTCGTCGGTGATTCGGGCCGGCTCGGATACGGCCACGGTCGAATGTACCTTTCGACTCGATGGGCTGAGTTCCGGCGCGAAGGCATTTTTACTTACCAAGAACCTGAATATCCGCGATGGAATTCTGCACTTAAAACGCGAGGTCAGCGTCAACGGGCGCAGTCGGGCCTGGATCAATGGTGAAACCTGCCTGCTCGCAGTGTTGAAAGAGGTCGGAAATTTACTGGTCGATCTGCACGGTCAGCACGATCACCAATCGTTGTTGAATCCGGAAACACACATTCAATTTCTGGATGGATTCGGCGATTATGACGAATTACTGGCAGAAGTCGCCCGGCAATTCGATGTGCTCAAATTGCTGCACGACCGGCAAAATCTACTCGAACAGCAATTGCGGCTCAATCGGGAAAAGCGCGAACTCTGGGAATTTCAACTCCAGGAAATTCAGAAAATCGCGCCGCAGGCCAATGAGTATGAAGATTTGCTTCAGGAAAAAACGATCCTCGAAAATGCCGAGAAGATCCAGCAATTGAGCGCCGGACTCAGCACGCAACTTTACGACTCCAACGATTCTCTGTACAACCAATTGCAATCTGCTTTGAAACAATTGACAAGTTTACAAAAGATCACCGGGTCATTTGCGGAACAGTTAGCGAAATTAGAGGAGAGTCAATATTTATTTCAGGAGACTGCCCGGCAATTATCGCGCTTTAATGATAACCTGCAATTCAATCCGGGACGGTTGGAGACGGTCAATCAGAGGCTGTACCAGCTTCAGCAATTGATCAAAAAGTACGGGCCGTCCCTGGCGGATGTAATCGCCTTCGGTGAAAAATTAAAGACCAACCTGAACGGCAGTGACGATCTCGTCTTACAGATCGCCAATAATACGGCCCTGATCAAGGAAGCATTGGGAAAATATACTGTCTCTGCCCGGCAACTTTCAGGTGAACGCGTCCGTTATGCCCGTCAGTTTAAGCAGGAAATTGAGAAAGTGCTGGGACGGCTCGGAATCAACAGCGCCGATTTTATAGTTCAAAGTGGATGGATGCCGGATCCCGCCGGCTGGATCGTTATCGAGGGACAGAACTACAAAGGCACGACGACCGGCATCGATCAGGTGATTTTTGAAATCAGCACCAATCGCGGCGAGCCGCGGCGTCCGTTAGCGGAAATCGTCTCCGGTGGCGAAGTTTCCCGGATAATGTTGGCGATCAAGGCCATTCTGGCCGGACGCGACCAGATTCCCGTGCTGATTTTCGACGAGATCGACACCGGTATTTCCGGGAAAATTGCCCGGGAAGTCGGCGAGGAACTGCGCGAACTGGCGAAAGTCCATCAAGTCATCTGCATTACGCACCTGCCGCAGATCGCCGGCCTGGCCAACGAACATTTCAGTGTCATCAAAGTCGCGGAGGACGGGCGCAGTCGTACCCGGATTCATCGTTTGAATGTCGATCAGCGCGTGACAGAAATCGCCAAACTGATCGGCGGCCGGTCGATCAGCGAGACGACCCTTAACCAGGCGCGCGAACTAATGGAGTAGTAATGAATTTATCAGAACTTATTCTGGCCCGACGAAGTGTCCGCAAATATCAGCCACAGGCCGTGCCGCGCGAATTAATCGATCGCTGTCTGGAGGCCGCCCGATTGGCGCCGTCGGCCTGCAATAGCCAACCGTGGCATTTTATCGTTATCGATGATGAAACTGCTAAGAACCGGCTGTGCGAAGCGGCCTTTGGCGGCATTTATTCCTCAAATAAATTTGTCAAGAGCGCGCCGGTAATCGTGGTTATCATTACCGAACAAAAATCCTTTAAAGTCAAGGCCGGAGCTTTTTTCCGGGACATCAGGTACGCCCTGATCGACATCGGCATCGTCGGTGAACATTTTGCCGTGCAGGCCGCCGAACTGGGACTTGGAACCTGCTGGCTGGGTTGGTTTAGCCAGCGCGGTGTACGCAAGGCGTTAGGTCTGCCGCGGACAGCGAAAATCGACATCATGTTTAGTCTGGGTTATCCGACTGACAATGCCGCCCGCCCAAAGAACCGCCGGACATTGGACGAGATCAGGCACTATTTTTCCGATAAATAAACCCGAACCTACCGCGAATAATATAACCGAATTACTCGACTTTCAGAATGTCCAGATCATAAGCCGGGACATTGAGCTGTACGCAGTTTTCCTCGATCGGCTGGGTTGTATCGTCGATTATAGAACGAAGCGCACGTCCTTCTATCCAATTCGGTAGTAATAAAATCAGACTCTGGTCGGCCGCGCCCTTATTCAGGACGACAATCAGTCTTTCGTTAAAATCGCCGCGACTGTAGACAAACAGATCTTTGTCGACCTTCAGGCTGACGTAATCGCCGCGCCGTAAAGCCGGATGGGCATTTCGCAGGCGAATCAATTGTGAGACTTTGTGCAATTGTTCCTGTTCGGCGGAGTTCAATTCGGTTCCGAAGCGCATCATCCGGCGGTTGTCCGGATCGTTGGCTCCGGTCAGGCCGAATTCGTCACCGTAATCTATAACCGGAATGCCGGGGATGGTCAGTATATAAGCCAGAACGATCAATTCTTTCCGATAAGTCGAAAGATTATCAACGACGATTGCCGGTTCGCGCCAGGCGCGGGCGGTGCCATCGTCCGATAGAGTCAGATCGCCGTCGAGAAATGCCATCATCCGCACCTGATCGTGACTGTCCATGAGATTGCCCATCAGGTGATTGTAACCATAGACTTCGAGGGCTTTCCTGATCGACAGGTCGAGGTCGCGGAAATCGCCCTTTGAATCGGTAAATGTTCGGCGGGCGGTGAAAAACTGGTTGAAATTGAACTGCGATTCCAGCATGCCGTTATTGACGTAAGATTTGATCAGGTCGTTACTGCCGAAACATTCACCGATCTGGAAAACATCCAGCGCCCGGCGCGGATTGACGCGGTTTTTGATTTTATGGGTCAGGGTTTGCCAGAATTCGTAGGGAACATGTTTGGTCGCATCATGCCGGAATCCGTCCACGCCGGTCTTTTTCAGCCACCAAACGGCATTGTCGGTCATCGCCTGCAAGGCATTGTGCGAGACTTCGTAATCGAAAGAAGGGATGAACGTATCGAACCAGGTTGTCAGGCGATACTCGTCCCAGCGCCGGATATTTTGAGTGCCGTCCGGCAGATCCAGTTGACCGAACCACTCGCGGTGATCTTTATAGAAAGGGTGCTCGGTATGAACATGATTTGAGACGAAATCCAGCAGAATTTTAATGTGATGCCGGTGGGCGGTCTCGACTAATTTCCTGAATTCATCGAGAGTGCCAAAGCGCGGATCGGTTCGTTTTTCATCAGTCGGCCAGTAACCGTGATAACCGGAAAAGTAATTGTGGGGTTCGGGCCATTCCTGGTAAGCGCTGTCAGTGGTTTTATTAACCGGCGAAATCCAGAGCGTGTTCACGCCGAGACTGTCGAAATAGCCTTTTTCGATTTTCTGCCGAATGCCACGAAAATCGCCGCCCTGAAAATTGGCCTGCGGGGCGATCTTTGGATTGGTCACCGGCCGGTCATTGGCCGGATCGCCGTTTTTGAAACGGTCGGTCATCAAGGCGTACAAACAAGCGTCGTTCCAGATAAAGGTGCTGTTGCCGAGCGGTTTGCCGTTCTTCAGATAAATCGTTACGACATTACCCGGCTGATTCCGGAACTGGGCTGTCACCCGCAGAACGTGAATACCGGTCGGAATGCCGAATGCTTTAAGGTTAATGTGGAGTGTTCGATTTTGATAACGATAATTTTCAGACGGGCAGAGCTGATTATCAAACAGCAGGAAATAACGAATGTCATTAGTGTCGCCGAGGCAATCGACGGCCAATGCCAGAGTGTCGTTTTTTTGGTCGGGCAAAAAGTACAGGTTGGCGGCGTAATCGGCAAGCGGCGCCCTGACGCGCACCACCGAGTTGAAATATCCAAAGCCGTTATCGGTCTTTTCAGGATTTAGCGGATCGAATATCTCGGCTTTGTCGACGACGAACTGGTACTCGTAAACGCCATCGTCCAGCATGATTTCGCGGGTATAAACGCCGTCGCCGTCCTCATCGGACAGCGGCAGTGAACGACGGTTCCAGTCGTTGAAGTTTCCCATTACGAAAATCTGGGTCGGCCGGGTACGCGGTTTATAACTGAACATGACCGGATTTTTCGGTTTGACGATGACCGGCAGAAAGTAATTTTCATGCTGGTTGGTGAACTGGATCATTGTCAGCCCGGCAAATGATTCGGTCGGCGTGAGAATGATTTTACTGGAATCCGGTTGATAAACCAGCTGAAGATCGGCGTTCGGACGGAAGGTCGGTTTGTATTTATCAGCCGTAAAAATTTGATCGAGAGAGAGTGGCGTACTGTGACCGGCCGGAATGTGGACGAACTCGATCAGTTCCGGCACTTTATTCAATTTATAATTACGGGAACAACCGATCAAACCGGTCAGGAGCAGAGAAAATAATCCGATTATTAGAAGGGGGTAAAATGCTGGAAAGTGTTTCGTTTTCATCCTGGCCTTGCTTGGTTATTTGTTGAAAATTACATCCGGTACAATAACATGGCGGAAATCGATTTGACGGTTATAGTCGTGCCGTTGATCGGTGAGATAATCTCGGGATCGGCGTGGGTGTGATCGACCGACAAAATCCATTGCCCGCGCGGGATTTTAAATGTTTCCGGTTTGCTGTTTGGATTAATCAGGACAATGACTTCCCGCCAGCGATCGCCACTATTGCCGCGTTGCAGACGATAAGCGATGCAATTGGGTGGCACAGCCAATCCGAGATTTTCGAAAAAGGTCAGGTTGCGACGAATCTCTTCGGCCGTGCTTAACCGAAACATCGGATGATCTTTTCGGATGCGGATCAGTCCCTGATAATATTCGAATATATCCTGATTTTCCTGTTTGTAATCCCAGCGGATCTTATTGATTTTATCCGGTTGATTGTAGCTGTTATGCGAACCGAATTTCGTTCGTAAAAACTCCTCGCCGCCATGCATGAACGGCACTCCCTGCGACGTGAAAATGATGAACGCGGCAAGTTTGTCCATCGCCTTTAATTCGGTATCGGTATGCATGGCGCTGGAACTGGTGGATGCTACCAATTGATCCCAGAGAGTTCTCCCGTCATGGCAGGAAACGTAATTAATCGCCTCGACCGGTTCGGCGGCAAAGTCGTCGATACTGCCACGGATTCCGGCTTTAACGGCTTCCACATTCAGGCCGGTCTGAACGTAACCCGGTTCGGTGTTGAACCAGGGGCCTTTCAGCGCGTCGCGAAAATTATCGTTGAAAACGGCAAAACCCTGGTGGCGCTGGCGGCCTTTGATAACCGGATCAATCGGCGTGTCTCCGGAGGTCCATGGTTCGCCATAGATGACAATATCGGACTTGATCGCGGTCAGGGTCTTGACGATCTCCTGCATAGTTCCAATATCGATCAGTCCCATCAGGTCGAACCGGAAACCGTCAACCTTGTATGTCTCGACCCAGTATTTCAGCGACTCGAGAATAAAACGCCGCACCATTGGATTTTCTGTGCGCATTTCATTGCCGCAACCCGAGCCATTCCAGTACGAACCGTCGCTTTTTTGGCGGTAGTAAAAACCGGGAATCAGGCCGTTGAAATTGTAATGAATTTGCGGGCTTGTCTCGGCGGTATGATTATAGACGACATCCAGGACGACTTTAATGCCTCTTTCGTGCAGAGCAGAGATCATTTGTTTCAATTCACGAATCCGGCTGGCGTCCTCTTCATTGGTCGTATACCACCCATCCGGCGAATTGAAATTGACCGTCATATAACCCCAGAAATAATTATTCCTGAGATTATCGTGCTCGAAATCCTGGATTGGTAGAATCTGGACAGTGTTGATGCCCAGCTCGGTCAGATGGTCGATACCGGTGCTGATGCCGGTTCCCGGAATAGTAGTGCCCTTTTCGGAAAAACCGAGATATTTGCCTTTGTTGAGTACTCCGGAATTTTCACCAATGGTAAAATCCCGGACGTGCATCTCGTAAATGATGGCGTCACGGAACGGAAATACCGGTGAGGGAGCTACGGCCGTCTGATCCGTGAAAATCAGGGCGCGTCCGTCGTGGGTCGTTGCACAGGTCGCATACGGGTCCAGGATCTCTTTTTTTGGATCGTAGGCCGGATCGGGCCCGGACACCGAGTAAACGTAATATTTGCCCTTTAAATCGCCTTTGATGACCTGTGACCAAACGCCGGTCTTACCCTGTTCCAATTCGTGATCGGTGGATTGTCCGCCTTTAGGTTGATCGAAAAGATGCAGAGTCACAGCCGTAGCGCCGGGAGCATAAATGTTAAATTTGGTCGATTCAGGTTTATAAAATGCACCCAACGATTCATTGGATTGAAAGGATTTGTCATCCAGAAAATGGCGCAGATAAACCGGACTGGCAGAATAACCTTTGACCGTGACAGTTGCCGGTAACTGATTTAGATTGAATGGCGGAAAGCCCAGCAAGCGCACGATATCGGATGAATCCTCGCCGGCCGGTGACAGGGTGATTTTTTCAGGTTTAACAATTTTGCCATCCTTTGTAGTAACGAAAGGCTCAATCGTGTTCAGTAACTTTTTCATAACAGGATTGGAGAAAACGAGCGTGATTTCGGACGAGCTGTCGAGAAACGCCTTTCGGATCTTAGGATTAGTGTCCGGTTTCTCGGTGTAGACGGATTCGTCGCCCTGAACGATCCAGATTTCCGCCGGTAAAGTACTATTCCAGTATCGGTTGGGATCATCTTTTTTCGTCCAGTTACCGAATTTGGGTAAAATACCAATCTCGTTTTGCAGGGGAAATGCGTTCAGGTCGAGCCGGAAAATCACCCCGAAGGAATCTTTGGCGCTGGCGGTGATTTCCTGCGTCGCATGGTCGCACCATGTCCAAAGCGTCCAATCGGTGTAAAGATTGTCGTAACGATGATAATGGAGCGTAAGCATCG
>JAZDEI010000127.1:0-16886 GCA_043808945.1 Fidelibacterota bacterium
TGCATAATTATACATTCCTATTCATTTTTATTCATTCCTATAACTAAAAAACCCCTTCTGGTTGGGAAGGGGTTTTTTAGAATTATTTTTTATTAACGTCTACAAAACCCCTTCGCCTCCGATTAGGATAATAATAATGACCGGGAGTACTATGACGTTTAATATGTTTCTTAATTGATTCATAATTTCATTTCAAAACCGTATTAATATAAACCATTTTTAGTTTGCATGTCAACAATTTTTATTTATTATAAAATAAATCTACAAATAGAAACCAATTTTCAGCGAAGGTCACGCCTCTGGCATGCAATCCGGAAACCAATTTTCAGTCCCGATTTTCGGGACCAAACTGGTTTCCGGGAAGAAATGCGATAATGTAAAACCAATTTAGCCGCTCCTCCATCGCGTCGAGCCGTAGGCTTCTTCCACCAGAGTCCTGAGTGATCTGAGGGAGAAATTGGTTTTTCTGTGCGATTTTACTCGTCACTGGTTACTCATTACTTGTCACTATTTATCCGGCTGTTCTCCGCATTGCCAGGATCGTAATGTCATCCGACTGGTCGATGCCAGTTGAAAACTCGCTCACATTCCGGAAGACGTTCTGAACAACTTCTTTGATCGGTTGGGCATTCAGCCCGGTCAGGAGTTGCGCCAGGCGCTGATCGGTGAACATTTCTCCGGCCGCATTGAAGGCTTCCGTCACACCATCGGTGTACAGAAACAGTCCGTCGCCCGGTTGCAGGGTGGTTTCCTTCATTTGATATTCCATTTCTTCCATCACGCCGAGAGCAATTCCGTCGGTCATGTCAAGCGTTTGCGCACTGCCATCGGCCTTCAAAATGTAGGGCGGATTGTGACCGCCGTTGGCGTATTCGAGTTCGCCGGTCGTCGTATCAAAGATACCGTAGAAGATGGTGACGAACATCGAAGCCGTGCTTTCCAGACAGAGCAGGTCATTGACATAGGCCAGACACTCGCCGGTAGGCAGGCCTTTTAAGGCTGTGGCTTTCAGCAGAGTCCGGCTGACTGCCATGAAGATCGCGGCCGGGATACCTTTGCCGGAAACATCGCCGATCACCAATCCCAGGCGCTCCTTATCGATCAGGAAAAAGTCATAGAAATCGCCGCCGACTTCCTTAGCGGCATTCATACCGGCGAAAATGTCGAAATCGTTGCGATCCGGAAAGGGCGGAAAGACCTTCGGCAGGATCGACTGCTGGATATTGCGGGCCACGACCAGATCCTGATGCAGGGCGATAAGCTGATCGTGTTCCTGCTGGGCCTGCCGCAGAATCACCAATTCGCGGATAGTCTTGTTGATCGTGGTTTCCAGGTCGACAAAATCGACCGGCTTGGTCACGAAATCGAACGCGCCGCGATTCATGGCGGTGCGGATATTGTCCATATCGCCATAAGCCGAAACGATCACGGTTTTCAGGGCCGGATTTTTCAGTTCGTTCAGTTTGGCCAGCAGGGTCAGGCCGTCCATTTCCGGCATATTGATGTCGCTCAGAATGAGATTGATGTCGGGAAATTCCAGCAGGCGCGACAACGCTTCCAATCCGTTATAAGCGAAGACGAAATCATATTCCCCATCGCGGATTTGTCTTCTGAAACGCTGGCGGATAAGGGATTCGAGATCCGGTTCGTCGTCCACGACCATAATTCTTTCAGGCATCTTGACTCCTTATGTTTTGGGAATGGCTAAAAATTTCCGCTTTTAATTTATCAAAATCGATCGGTTTGGTAAGGTAGCGGTCGGCGCCATATTCGAGCGCCTTTTTATATTTTTCTTCATCGTCGTAGGCCGTGACCATGAAAACCGTCAGGTGAGCGTATTTTTCTTTCAGGATGCGCAGGAGTTCCAGACCGTTCATGCCCGGCATATTAATATCGGACAAAATCAGGACGATGTCGGCCGCCGTGGCGGAATTCAGATAAGCCAGGGCGTTCTCGGCCGAAAAGCAGAAAAAACATTCGATCAGGCCGTCGCGGATTTCGCGGCGAAAACGCTGTCTGAATAATGGTTCAATGTCAGTCTCGTCATCAACGATCATGATTTTCATCATAAAACACCTTCATTAAACAAGATTTTTCGGAATGGTGATACAGAATTCGGCGTACTCGTCCGGTTCGGATGTGACCTTCAATTCACCTTTATGCTCCTGGACGACGATATCGTAACTCATCGACAATCCCAGGCCGGTGCCTTTGCCGGTCGGCTTGGTCGTAAAAAACGGATTGAAGACTTTATCGATGATGTCCTGCGGTATGCCCTTGCCATTGTCACGGATAATGACTTCGACTTTATCGCCGAGGTCTTTGGTACTGACGGCTACGACCGGCGCGAATTTTTCACCGCGTTCTTTCTTTTTTTCGTGCACCGAATAGCAGGCATTGTTGATGATATTCAGAAAAACGCGGCTGAGATTCTGCGGTACGATATTGATCGGCCCGAGGGTCGCGTCGTAATTGGTTTCGAGTTTGACGTTAAAGGTCGAATCCTGGGCGCGGAAACCGTGGTAGGCCAGATTCATGTATTCCTGCACCAGGTTGTTGATGTCGGTTTTCTGCATTTCGCCGGGTTTGCCGCGCGAGTGGAGCAACATCCCTTTGACGATGCTGTCGGCGCGCTTGCCGTGTTCGTTGATCTTGCGGACATTATGTTCCAGATCGCCGAGGACTTCATGGAAATAATCCATCATCTTCGGATCGAATTTGTCCTGAAACCGGTCGATTTCCTCGGTGAGTTCCCTGGTCAGGTCGATTGAAAGCTCCGAGAAATTATTGACGAAGTTGAGTGGATTTTTAATTTCATGGGCGATGCCGGCGGTCAGTTGGCCGAGCGATGCCATTTTCTCGGATTGCACCAACTGCGCCTGCGCCTCTTTTAGTTCCTTGTTGGCGCGGTTGATGGCCTCATAAGCGAAGGCGTTGTCGAGCGCTATCGCGGTGTAAGTCGCCAAGTTTTGCAGAATATCAAAGTGATACTGCGTATAGGCGTTTTTCTTAAAACTTTGCACGGAGATGACGCCGATCAGGCGCTGTTCGACGATCAGCGGTAAATAGATCAGCGATGCGATCGTCTCATCCGTAGCCAAACGAGCCTCAAAGGTCACGTATTTCGACGACTCGTTCTCGACATCATTCATAAAGATCGGTTCGCGATGTTCGGCGCACCAGACTCCCAGTTTATTTTTATCTTTCATGGGCTGGATATAGAGCGGCAGGCGTTCGCTTTTTTTAATTGCTAAACGACATTCGAGTTGCTGATCCTTATCGTTGTAAATCATGATCAGGAACGTAGTGGCATCCAGCAGGGTATTGACATTCTCATAGACGGTGTTGAAGATCATGTCCATGTTCAGTGTGGAGGTGATTTTCTGGCCGATGTCGCTCAGAATTTTAACGTTGCGGAAGGAAGCGTCCAGTTCTTTATTTTTCTCGCTCAGTTCATGGGTGCGTAGCTCGACTTTTTCCTCGAGTGTTCGGCTGTAATCTTCGAGCGCTTCATTGGCATCTTTCAATTTGTTGATCGTTTCGCGCAGAGCGGACTGCATGGCAATGAAGGACTGATTGAGCCGTCCGATTTCGTCATCGCTTTCAATATGTGGCAGTTCGATATCGAAATTTCCCGCCGCCAGCTCCTTCGAGGCTTTGGCTAACCGGCGCAGAGGTTTGGTGATCGAATCGGAAATCATCGTAATCATAAATCCGATGAAGATCAACCCGCCCAGGCCAAGGATCAGCATGAATGTCGTCAGGCGCCGGACATCGCTGAGCAGTTCTTCGAGCGGATACACAATGCCCAGCGACCAGCCGTTCAGGCTGATCGGGGAATATGAAATCCAGCTGGGCTTGCCGCCTTGTAAACTTTTATAATCCGGTTTTTTAAAACCCGACTTACCCTGAATTTGTTCGCGGCCAATCTCTCGCAGAGAAGGATAGCCCCGTTCTTCGGCGATGCTGAAAATAGTCTCGTTCATGATGATTTCCGGCATCGGGTGGGTAATAAATGAGCCGGTACTGGTAATCGTATAACCGTAACCGGTTTTCAATACTTTGATCGAATTGACGATTTTTTGTAACCACTCCAGCGACATATCGGCGGTCACGATTCCGATGAATTGCCTCTGACTGCCAATGGTTTTATAGATAGGCACCGAGAAGGTTGACATGATGATATTGCCACCGCCTTCATCATAATACGGCTCGCTCCAGTGCGCCTTGCCGAGTTCTTTCGGAATGAGGTACCAGTCCAGGTTGAAATAATCGTAAGTGTCTCTTCCCAGCCAGGTAAATTTGATCTCATCCCCGGATTTGAAATAATAGGGGGCAAAGTAACGCTCCGATTTGACAAAGGCGTATGGCTCGAAGGCAATCGTGATGCCGTAGATCTCCGGATTGTTTTTAACCAGCAAACGAATTACATCTTTCAGCCGCTCCGGCGAATACTGGCCGTTTTCGACCAATACCGCCAGATTCCGCGGAATTTTCTCAACGGATGCCAGGACGATCTCGACCCGGTTGACGATGCTCTGATTCAGGTTGCGCGCACTCTCCTCAATGTTTTTCCTGAGCATTTTCTCGGAAAGTTTATAGTTGACCGTAAAGATGGTCGCGAAAACGATAGCGATACTCGAAAAAATGTAGAGAATGAGCTTAGTGGTCAGTCCGCGTTGGTTTAATTTTTTCTTCATGATCGGTGTCCTTACTTTACGATCTTCGGATAGGTTTTGCGGTTCCCGTCAGAACAAAATTCGTTAAAATCCGGGACATCTTTAATCGATCTGTTTTCCAGTAATTTTTCAGATACAAAGCGGTAGTCTTTTTCGTTCAGAGCCGGGAAAGCGGATGTCACACCCTGGGGAAATATCAGGTCTTTCATCCGGTTTAGCATCCAGCGCTGGTGCGCGTTATTCGCGGCCAATTTGGCGTCTTTCATATAAGACAGCACGATTTCCAGAGCTTTCTCCGGATTTTCAAAAGCTCCAACCCAGCCTTCATACGTTGCCTGGATAAACTCCTTGCAGAGCTGTGGATCCCGCGCGTATGTTTTCTCCAGACAGTACAGCCCATCCTCCGGAAAATTCAGGCCGTAATCCGAGAAGAAAAAGGCGCTGAGTTCGTCCGGGTCAAGTCCAGAATTTAGAATCGTGTGATATTCATTATACCACATAGCGGATGTCACGTCGATGGCATCCGACAGAAAAAGGTTGATGGAGCCGCCCTGCGGGATGATCCTTACTTTCAGGTTATACTTCTCGAAAAAAGCCATCGGTTGGATTTGAAAATCACCACCCCAGATTCCGACCTTGCGCCCCTGCATGTCTTGCGGTTTGGTGATGCCGCTCGATTTTTTGGCGACCAGCATCAACGCCGAACGGTTGATAATTTGAGCCAGATGTAAAATCGGAACGCCGCCGTCTCGCAGTTGAATCGCATTGGTCAGCCAGAACGAGGCAAAATCAACTCCGCCTTTTTCAACCAGGACCGAAGCCGGATTGTTCGGGCCGCCGGTCAGGATCTTCAGATCGATACCGTGCTTTCGGTAAATACCGGTTTCATAGGCGTAGTAATAGCCGGCGAACTGGGCTTGCGGTAGCCAGTGCGGAATGAAGGTCGCTTTCTTTAGCGGAGTCTGCGAAAAAGCCATCAGGATACCGCAGAAAATGACTATCGCAATCCGTGGCAGGTATTTATTCAGCATATTTCATCCCGTTGGTTAAAATGACGATCGCCACCAATGAAAATCGCCAGTATTTGACATCTCAAACTGATTGCTTTCGGATGGCTTAATTGAATTTTCACGGATTTCAATATAACAAGCCGACAGTTTTTTAGGAACGGAAAAATGGTCGGGTAATCAGAATTTTATCATAGATCATTAATCTGTCAGGACATTGCCGGTATTTTTGTTAACCCGTGTACCTCGATTAACGCCCCGATCCGGCTGACATTTTTCCGCATCGTATTGTGAATCAGCCCGGCTAATTCCGCACCGTTTTTCAGTTCCAACCCGCGCGCTTGGCAGAGTGGCCTGACGAGCTGATCCAATTGCGCGACCTGCAATTGATCGTCATTCGAAATAATCAGGCGATACAGATCGCGGATATGTTTCAGCAGATGATAATCTCCGACCAGATCAGCAAACTGACGGCTGGCCTCCGGCCGGATCTGCTCGATCCGTGAATATAAAGCGGCGGTCAATGGCTCCTGCCACTCAAAATTGGCTTTCAGCACGAAGATGAAATTTTCAAAATCACGCAAACCGCCCGGTCCCTCTTTGATATCAAGTATATCGGTATTCGAGTAATAGCGCTGCCTTGCGCGGATCTCATTCAGCATCTCCCTGATAAAAATCTCTTTCGGTTTAAAAATATACGGCGCGACGATCTCCTGCTGGAAAATTGCCATGAAATGGGTGCTGCCGACAACCATTCGGGCCCCCAATAATTGCGACTGATCCACGAAACTGTTTTTATCCGGATGAGCGAACAGGCTCCTGAGATCGGTAAAAGTGGTCACGAAATGTCCGAAACGGTCGGCAAACCGAAATTGCGGAATGATTGACCGCCGGATGATGTTCTTATTCATTTTCAGAATGATTTTATTGCAGAATTCAAGAATGTGCGGATCGTCGGCATTGACCAGCACGATCAGGTCATAGTCATCATCGAAGGCCTGTCCGCGGGCGTGACCGCCGGCCGTGAAAATCGCCAGCAAATCGTTCATTTCCGGCACATTTCGCGGATTGGCCAACACGACCTCCTCACGGCACAATTCATACAACATCTGTAAATAATTATCCGAAAAATGGGTGAACTCCCGGTTGATCTTTTCAAAGGGTGCACCTTCGAGCAGACTGGTTCCAACCCGCATGAATTCAAAATCGTAATAGTCACCCAACCGGTCGAATTTCTCATTGAGCGAGTCAAAATTGTCAATGTTGCGGAATAAACCTTCCGCCAGCTGATTCAGTTTCGGCTGGTTATTGAGCGAAGCGATATACTCGGCATAGGTGTTGAATACACGCTGGACAAACCGCTTGAAATAATAACTGTTATTGTGATAAATCCGGCACAGCATCAACAAGGTGTCACGCAGGGATTCGATCTCCGGTTTCCAGTACGGTTTCTCGACAATTGCGATCAACCTGGCCAGCAAGGGTGTCGGCAGGATCGACAGAAAATTGTTCATCATCTGCGGGGCGAGGTTCAGCGTCTGGCAAAGCCGGCTGATATTTTCCAGGGTGGGCTCCAGATTACTGATAAATGTCCCCACGAAGCCCTGGAAAAACTCCGTCTCGACCATTTGTGGCTGACGGTTGGCGATGATACTGAACAGTGAGATCAGCGCGAACGGCGAATTGACGCCCCATTTGACGAAAGTCCGCACCAGCGCCGCGCGTTTATCGTCAGGGAGAGCCATAAAATCGGCCAGAAAGCGTTTCAGCAGAATCTGGTTGGGATTATCGAGGCTGGTCAGTAGGTCGTCCCAAAACCGCACTCCCTTAAAGAAACTGGAGATTTGGATAAAGTTGACCGGGACATTATCAGGTAACAATTCATCGCCGACCGTGCGCGATTTGACATGCGTAATCGGATAAAAGATCGTAATCTCGCGCAGGTGCTCGGTGACGCCATCGAGAAGCCGGTCGACCCCGAGCCGGGCTAATTTATGATGATCGAAATAGTGAATCAGCATCTGCGTGTTGGCCGGAGCATGGTTTTTATTTTCGTAACCCATGGTATTGGCGACTTTCTGCAGATTGCGCCTGACATCTTCGTTGTCGAGATGAACCTCTTCTTCCTGGACGATGAACATCTGATAGAGAAAACGAAATGTTTCCATAAAAGTCAGCGCCTGAAAAACCTGGTTGTAACTTTCATGCTGGGCTTGTTCACGTTTCAGGAGAACATCCAGGACTTCCAGCGAAGTATTGGCTTCGATGCGCTTCCAGGTCTTAACCGCGAAAAGCAGAGCTTTCAGCATCCGCAGGCCGTCGCGCTTGGGATTCAGCAGGTTTTCGGGCGGTTCTTTGTACATCAGGTCGCGGATCTCGCCAAGCAAACCGCGCAAAAAGCCTTCATGGTACTTGTTATCCCGCTCCGGAAAGTAGTAATAGCGGTCCAATATTTCCTGTTTGAACCGATGAAAAAGGTCGAACTTACCGAGGATCGGGACAGCATTGACCATCTCGCTGATCAATACAAAATCCTGAATTTCCCGATCCAGCAAATTATGGTAATCGTCAAGCGAAGCCGAGTAGCCTTGCGTGCCGACATGCTCGGAAAGATGATAATGCAGAGAGCAGGCGTATTTGAGCATTTCGTTGCTCATTGCGCCGAAAGCGGTCGTCAGGACGGCGCGGTTTTCCGGACCCGTATCGATAATCCCCAGATCGATGTCATCCTGGTCGACGCGTGTTCCGACGCCGCAGATGACAAAGTCCGGGCGTTTATTCTGCGGCAGAAAAATGTCCAGCAAATTCGCCATATAAGACGCCGTCAACAGACGAAAATCATTGCCGGTGCGCAGTAAAAAAGCCCGGAAAATGGCATGATGATTGGACGAAGTGCTCAGTTTCATCTGCAGAACATTGAGCGCCTTGAAATTCAGCAGGAGGAATTGCAGAGAGTAGTAGCACCCGAGCATTTCCAACTGGGTTTCGCGGTCGGCCATCGAATCGGCGATCAATTTCATCTCACGGCCGGGATGTGGTGAGAAACGCAGGAGATGAAATTGATCGATCAGATGTTTGTTGTCGATCAGCGCAAAGAGACTGTCGAAGTTCTTTTCAATATTCTGGATATATTTTTGGTGGTGATTGCCCAGTTCTGTGGCGCGACTAAGCAGTTCAGTCAGTGAATAATGAATCGCTGACTTCACCGCACCAACCAATCCTGAAGTGCATTATTTGGCATGTTCTTTCAGCCAATCCTCGGCCAGGGCAATGCCGGTCTGAAAGGCTTGCAGATTCAGTTCTTCGGTACCTTTCGGAACCCGCGCCCGGATAGCATGTTTGACCGCATCTTCAGAAACGATCGCCGATAAACGGTACAGAACACCCAGCGCAATTATATTGGAAACGACAAACTTGCCGAGGCGTTCGACCGCCGACTGAATAATCGGCAGGGCTACGACTTTGAAATTACCGGCCGGAATAATGGTGACCATTTGCGAATCGACTAAAAGTGTACCGTCCGGTTTCAGATCGGCGATATATTTGTCACAGGCTTCCTGGGTCAGCGCCAGCATAATATCGATGTTTTCGGCTTTGGGATAATCGATGTCTCCGTCGGAAATAATGACTTCACTGCGACTGGCGCCGCCACGGGCTTCCGGTCCGTACGATTGACTTTGAGTAGCGTTCAGGCCGTCATAAATGGCGGCGGCTTCGGCCAGGACTTTTCCGACCAGGATCAGTCCCTGACCACCGGCACCGCTCAATCTGATTTCATAACGAAATGACATGCTTGTTCTCCTTATTTGGTGGCGCCCAGGGCTTTGCTGATAACATTCTGGTAGTGCGACTGATAATCGGGTTGCTCTTTATCCACGAAAACCCCGACAACCAGTTTATCCTGTAGTTCTTCCGGACTCATTCCGGCAGCTTTTTCAATGGTGACAGTGTTCTCCTTCTGGTTGAGTAGCATATCGACACCACTGCCCCCTTTATTCATCCGGCCGTAAGACGTCGGACACGGCGAAAGCACTTCCACGACCGTGAAACCTTTCTTGGTCAGGGCTTGTTCGATATACTTATCCATCCTGGCGAAATGGAAAACCGTCGAGCGCGCGACGTAAGAGGCTCCTGCCGCCGCGGCCAGCAGGCTGATGTCAAACGGTGCGTCCGGATTGCCATAAGGAGTGGTCGTAGCTTTCTTACCGGTCGGCGTAGTCGGCGAAACCTGACCGCCGGTCATGCCATAAATATAATTATTGTAAATAATCGTGGTGATATCGATGTTGCGCCTGGCAGAATGAATGAAGTGATTGCCGCCGATCGCCGTCGCGTCGCCGTCGCCAGTCACGACGATTACATGCAATCGGGGATTGGCGATCTTCAGGCCGGTCGCGAAAGCCAGCGCCCGGCCGTGGGTCGTATGCAAGGTGTTGAAATCGACATATCCGGGAGTCCGGCTCGAGCAACCGATGCCCGAAACCAGTGCGATGTCGTTCTTGTCCCAACCGAGTTTATCAATGACTCGTAAAAGCGATTTAAGGACAATACCGTGACCGCATCCGTCGCACCAGATGTGAGGCATTTTATCCTGCCGCAAATATTTTAAGTAATCCATAATTTTCCTCTATCCGGCGATAGCCGCTAAAATTTCGCTCGGGGTGATCGGCTCGCCGTTGATCCGATTGATCCGGATAACCGGCTTTTCACGGCGGACTGCCCATTCGATTTCATGCGCCATCTGACCCAGATTCAGTTCCGGCACGATGATTTTTTTTACCGGCTTGTAAAGGGCTTCGATCTCCTTGTCCGGGAACGGCCAGAGCGTTTTTAATTTTAACAAACCGGCTTTGATCCCGGATTCGCGTGCCAGGCTGACGGCTTTTTTAGCCGAACGGGCCGTGGCACCATAAGCGATCACCAGGATTTCCATATCTTCAGTATCAAATTTCTCGACCTCGACGATCAAATCACGATAGCGATCGATCTTACGATTAATGCGTAAAAGCTGTTGCTCGACCTTGACCGGATCGTTGGTGGGAAAACCGGTTTCGTCGTGCGCCAGGCCAGTGACGTGGTAGCGGTAACCTTCGCCGAAATTGGCCATCGGCGGTATATCCGAATCGGTCATCTGATACGGCAGATATTCCTGAGGCGGAACCGTAGGGCGCCAGCGATCGATAATCTCCAGTGAGGCCGGATCGGGCAATTCGACTTTTTCGCTAAGATGCCCGATAATTTCATCCGTCATCAGTAAAACGGGCGTCCGAAAACGTTCGGCACAGTTGAAGGCCTTGACCGTCAGATCGAAAGTCTCACGCACCGTCGACGGGCAAAACGCAATTATGCCGTGATCGCCATGGGTGCCCCAGCGCGCCTGCATGACATCGCTCTGGGAAACATGCGTCGGTAAACCGGTGCTTGGACCGCCGCGCTGAACATCGACAATTACGACCGGAATCTCAGCCATCGCCGCAAAACCGATATTCTCCTGCTTCAATGAAAATCCAGGCCCGCTGGTGGCGGTCATGGATTTAACGCCGGCTAACGAGGCCCCGATTACGGCTCCCATCGAAGCAATTTCATCTTCCATCTGGATAAAATTACCGCCGACCTGTGGCAAACGTTTAGCCAGAACTTCGGCGATTTCGGTAGACGGCGTAATCGGGTAACCGGCGAAAAAACGGCAACCGGCGGCAATCGCGCCTTCAGCGCAGGCCGTATTACCCTGCATCATAAATATACGCAAGTTTGGTTTTTTCAGGTTGGTTTCAGTCATTTAAACGCCTCCTTTACCTTCTCCGGAACCGTCACTGTAATAGCAAAATCCGGACAAAGGTTTTCACACATTTTGCATCCGCTACAATCAGCGGGATGCGCAACCTGGGCGGCGAATATTCCCATTTCCAGGACCTGGCGCGGACAAAATTTTACACAAATACCACACGATTTACACCAGGCTGTGTTGATTTTTACTTCGGGCAATTTAGTCAAAGAGTCTCTCCGATTTTTTACCTAATGAGAAAAACAACTCTCCAAACTTAATAAATTAAATTGATTTCTTCCTTAGAAATCTTGAATCCAGCCGTAACATTTCTATCCAAAATTTAGCGAAATCCGTGTTTTTTCTCAGACACCCAGTAAGGTTATTCCGGCCGGATCGGTGGTCATTCTGGCGCGCACGCCGATCGGCAGAGTGAATCGCCGTTTGAGGTGGCCGTAAGCCCAATTCGTGATAACCGGAAAGTTATAACCTCTCAGCACATCCGTAAGATAATCTTCAAGAGTGTACGATCGGCGCGGATTTTTCGGCAAACAGTCGGTGAATTGGCCAACCACCAACCCGGCGATCTGATCGAAGACGCCATGCAAACGTAAAATCTGCAGATGCTTGTCAAGATGGTAGGTTTTCTCGCCGATGTCCTCAATCACCAGGATCGCGCCTTTCAAATCCGGCATCCAAGCGGTGCCGAGTAAAGGCGTCATCAGCGACATACATCCGCCGATTAAAACACCTTCGGCAGAACCCGGCCGTAAAATGCGCAGGGGTTGGTCTTCGGGATTGACTAATTCGACCGGATAAGGATTTCCGCCGATCATTTGCCAGAGCCAGGTTTCACTGAACGGGCTGATCGCCTGTCCCATATCTGACGAAACCATCGGCCCGCTGTAAGTTACCCAACCAGTTTTGGCGGCAATGGCCATTTGCAAAGCCGTAATATCGGAGTAGCCTACAAAAACTTTCGGTTTGATCGTCGCAAGACGGTTATAATCTACTTGTGCGACAATCCGGATCAGTCCGTAACCGCCGCGCACACAAATAATACCATCTATTTCCGGATCGAATAAAAACTGTTCGAGATATTTCAGGCGCATGTCATCCGGGCCGGCTAAAAAGAATTTCCCGCGGTTCAGATTCGGCGCGGTCCTGACTTTATAACCGCGATCCCGGAGATATTGCAAACCGATCGCCGTCGATTTGCGTTTGGCGGCACTGGCCGGTGCAATTACTCCGATGGTAGCCCCGGCACGGAGTGGTTCTGGAAGCTTATACTGCATGATTTCCTTTCACTTGTTTTCTATCCAAAATTGCAAATAGTAAACGAAAACCGGAAGTATTTTTTGTCATTGACGGTTTTTATATTTCCAAAATGCAAACCGGCCGATTTTCTGCATTGGACTTTTAATAAAAATTACTCTAATTTAGCATACGATGCATTTAACGATTAATGAAGATATTTAACCATGAGAGGGCATGATGAAATTATCAAAAAAAACTGTCTTTGGTTTGATACTGACCGTTTGTTTTTACGTGCCGAGTAGAGTCGGCTACGCACAGGATGACAAATTAATCGATAAAGTCGCCGGGCGTATGGATCTGGAATTTCAGCAGATGACCGAACAGGATGCGCTGGGTGACATTCACACCTTACGCCAGTTTATCGCCGATTCGCTGCGGTTGGTTTATGATGAGTCTTTTCAACAGAAACTGGATTCGCTGGAATCGGCCTGCACGGATAAGACCGAAAACCTGCAAGCCGAACGTGATCGTCTCGCGACCCTGAATCGGACTCTGTCGGATAGTATCGAGAACATGGCTAACCGGCCAACAAATGCTCCGGGTCTGGACACCCGGCTGGAAGAAAAATATTTCCGTTATGAGAAAGTGCTTAAAATGGACACCCCGAAACGAAAAACCGGTTTTCTGAAAATGGCCTCCTCTGTTGAAAATATATCTCCTTTCCAGATCGATGAATTGAACACCTATTTCGATAAATATTTCCCGGCGGCCCGGACAGATTCGGTGCTGGATTTTATTATTCAGATCTACATCCGGGACAGCGATTGGAGCAATGCCGAGCGCAATATCATCAAATTCCTGTATCTATTTCCCGAATCGTCGCTTTATGAAGAGATGAAGAGTATTCGCGGCGGCATTTTTCAGACCGAAAAATATTACAAGACCTACAACGTTTTCCTGAGCGACCTCCTTAACGCGGTTCCCAAATTGCCGCGTGGAGACATGCGCTATTTCCGCTATATTGAATTGCTGAAGGATTTACCGGACCCGAACGTACGCAGTGCCTTTGTTGCGGAAGCCCGCAAGTTCCTGGCGCTTTACCCGGCATCTAAATATGCGCCGGAAACTAATCTTTGGCTGGCTAATACTCTGTTAAACTCCAACCAGCCACACAGCGCCTACCTGCTTTTACAGAAAATGATGATCCTGTACCCGGAAGATGCACTTTACTGCGGCGCCTTGCACATCAGCGGCGTAATCCAGCAGGAACAATTCAATGAATACGAGAACTCCATTAAAACCTTTGCCGCGCTGATTCAGCGTTTTGCCGACGATACTCTGGCGGAAGACGCTCAGCATCGCATCGCCAAGATCAATGATGAAAATCTGAGCGACTGGGAAAAAGCCGTCAAGGAATACCAGATATACGCTGATAAATATTCCCAATCACCCGCTGCCATCCCGGCGTTGACCCGCAAAGCGACCATTCAGGCCACCAGAATGAGCCTGATCGAGGAAGCGGTTAACACTTACAAATTGATTGACGAACGTTATCCGGCGACCACCGGAGCCCAGGAGGCTTTGACCGCCGCCGCTGATCTTTACTTTTCAAAAACCCGTTACGATCAGGCCATTGAAGTCTACATGAGTATTTTCCAGAAATATCCGCAGTCGGAAAAAGCAGTTTCAGCCCTGGAACAGGTCGTCAATATTTACCAAAGTAAAATCAAAGACAATCAAAAGAGCATCGAAATTTTAAACCTGATCATTACCAATTACCCGGACTCGAAAGCTTCCGCACGGGCGACCAAATTGCTAACGAAACTTGAAAAGGTTAAATAGACAGTCATTTAAAATCAGAACTGCGCTTGTGGTCACTAAAAGTTGGTCACAATAAAATGAAAAAATCTAATGTTTTCTCGCGTTGGATTCTGCTGTTATTTGCCATACTGTTTGTGACGGAAAGTCTCTCGCCCCAGACGACACCCAGGCCAAAAATCGGTCTGGCTTTGAGCGGCGGTGGAGCGATGGGTTTTGCGCATATTGCGACTTTAAAATTGCTCGATTCACTGGATATTCCGATCGATTACATCGCCGGCACCAGCATGGGCGGAATCGTCGCCGCGCTGTACGCTGTCGGTTATTCCGGCAAGGAGATCGAAAACCTCGCTCACGAAGCAGATTGGTCGGAGATGTTTATCGACGCACCGGCCCGGCAGGTGTTACCCTATTTTCAGAAACAGGATGCCGACAAGTACCAGTTCGAGTTCGGTATCCGCGATTTCCGGCCGGTAGATAAAGGCGGAGCCATTTCCGGTCAGAAAATCACCCTTTTCATGACGCGGCTGGTTCTGCCTTACCTGACAGTCAATGACTTTGACAGCCTAATGATCCCGTTCCGATGTGTCGCCGTCGATCTGACAACCGGCACCGAAGTGATATTGGATCACGGCTCGCTACCGATTGCCATGCGGGCGACGATGGCTGTACCCAGCATTTTCAGCCCGGTGGATTGGGGCGATTCGTTGTTAGTGGATGGCGGTCTGCTGAACAATTTGCCGGTCAGTGTCGTGCGGGAAATGGGATCTGACATCGTGATCGCCGCTATGGTCAGGAATCCGTTCAAAACCAAAGAGGAACTGCGGACTACCGTCGATGTGCTGATGCAAACCTTCAATATCTTTCGAGAAAACAAACTCGACTTCGAGTCCAAAGAGGCCGATTTACTGGTCATCTGCCAGCTGGAAGGCCTCTTTCCGGGCGATTTTGGAAACGCCAAAATCCAAAAAATCATGCAGGCCGGCGAAGTCGCCGCTAACTCCAAACGGGATGAACTGATCGCTCTGAAACAAAAATACAACCTCTCGCGTTCAGGTGTAATTTCAACATCGGCAACGCCGATGCGGGAAGATTGCCGGATCGCACGGATCAATATCAAAGGCAATCAGGTCATTCCGATCACCGCCATTCGGTCGATTCTGAGAATCGAAGAGGGCGACATTTATCATCCTGATACTCTGGCGGCGGGCATTGCGCGACTCAAAGCGCTCGGTGATTACAGCCTGATTCGCTCCGCGGTCGAGATTCTTTCCGCCCAATCCGTCGAAATAAAAATAGATTTGATCGAAGAAGTCCACGCCATCATCCAGAACATCGAGGTTCGCGGGAACAACCTGCTCACGGATGATTTCATCATTCGCTCGTTTGGTATTGTTCCGGGCGAAATTTTTTCGATGAACCGCGTCGAGTCACAGATCAATTATCTCTACGGTCTGGACTATTTTAAAAACGTCAGTTTCACGACCGAACCGGCCGGTCAAAATAAAGTCATCTTAGTGCTGACCGTTACCGAACATACGCCTCAGAAATTACGGATCGGAGTCCGCTACGACAATTATCATAATCTGGTCGGAGCACTGGATTTCCAGACCGCCGGTCCATTTATCCGCGGATTGCGACTCGATGCCGAATGGCAGTTCATCGGGCTGAGCCAGTTTAAATTAAAAACCCTTTACCCGTCGCGGCGACTGAACCTCCCGTTTTATCCTTTTGTACATTTCGACTACAAAGAAATCCCGACCTTTATCTATCATCTGACCGGCAACAAAATCGCGTCTTATATCGATCGCTCCGCGCTGTTCGGTTTCGGCTTCGGTTTGCTTTATAAAAATTACTGGAATATCGAATCGGAGCTAAATTACGAGGCTGTTAATATCCGGCCGGACATCGGTCCCGACGAACCGATAAAATTCTACGACTGGCGCGATGAAGTCTATAAAATTCAGATGGCCTCCAACATCGATCTGTTAGACAATGCTTTCAAACCGCGCAAAGGCACGCTCATCCACCTCGGGTATGAACAGACCTTTCCGCAAATCGGAAATCATGCCAACTATACCCGGTTTGAATTTTCAGCCGATGTATATCATTCGATAAAGCGCAGTACCCTGCGTTTGTCGGGCTACTACGGCTACGCCAATATGCAGGGCTTTACCAACCGGTTTGTCTACCAGGGTGGCCCGGAAACGTTTGTCGGAGCAGAATACGATCAGCTGGTCGGCTCGGAGATGACCACCTTGCGTTGCGATTACGCCTTTGAAATCATCAACAATTTGCAGGTCAAGGCAATTGCCAACGCCGCAATAGGCTTCCGGAATAAATTTCTGGCTCCCGATATTC
>JAZDEI010000128.1:0-11237 GCA_043808945.1 Fidelibacterota bacterium
GCAGGGATCCCGTTGGGTGGCTCAAGACACAACTTATCTTAATCAGAATCAAACCCTAAAAATGAAGCCCCCCGTCTTCGGGAGGGTGAAGACGGGGGCTTTCTGCAGTGTGAGTGAGGAAGAGTTTTAGAAACTTATTCCGATAGTGAAGTATTGATTGGCATCAAACGTCTTCATCGGACGATAGGCATAATCGATCATTAAATTGTTACCGCCGACCTTAAAGTGGCACCCGCCACCCAGCGCCAGGCCGAATTGATTGTCATCTTTGGCTGCTTCCGGGTAATCTTCCGGAAAAAGGGTCATCTGGTATCCGCCCCGCACGATGAACATGTCCATCAGCGTGGCTTCAACCCCGGCACTGACCTGGTTGATGGTAAAACTGTTGTTCGTGTAATTGCCAAGCAAATTAAATTTCAGTTGGTCGTTCATTTTATACAGATAGGCCAAACCGAGACTCAAACTCGTCGGCAGTTGTGATGAAGCCAGATCTAATCTGGTTTTACGGGTGGTAGCCGCCCGTTTCGAGTAAGGTATCGCCGAATCGAATTCTATTCCGGTACCATCGAACTTGACTTTACTGCCGATGTTGCGCATCGCCACTCCAAAGGCGATTCCCCAGGGCGAAACGTATTGCAGGCCGAGATCGAAGCCGATAGCAGAAGCGTTCATTGTACCGATTTTTTCACTAATGACCTTGGCATTAGCGCCGAAGTTGATTCTGTCTGTAAATGCCCGGGCATAGGTTGCTCCAATCGTCAGATAGTTCGGCTCTATAATTTCGCCGGTTCCTTCCGGTGCTTCGATCGTTGTTACCGGAATTTCCCCGATATTAAGGACCTGCAAACTGACGCCGACCATACCCAGGCGTCCGAGGCGGGCGCCACCGGCAAGGTAACTGACCTTCATTCCGGCAAAATAATCCATGTAGCTGAAGGTTGCTTCGCCTCCATTCAAAACCGCCAGACCGGCCGGGTTCCAGTAAATGGCATCAGCGCCGGAGATATTGGCGATATTCGATCCGCCCAGAGCGACATTCACGGCACCCATCGGAATTAAAAGCTCGGTAGCACCATTTGTCCCGACTTTCGGCGCACTTGCCAGAGAAATCTGCACTAAGCAAACCGCAATTATCAGAAGTCTAATATGATAGTGTTTGTTTAACATTGTAATTTCCCTTTCCACATTAATAGGTATCAAGTCGTTCATTTGGTGTAAACACAGCAATCTTACCGACCTTCTCACCAACTTTGGGAACTTCTACGTGGTAAATGTATATCCCACTGTTGACCGACAATTCATACTCGTTTTTCAGATCCCAGTTTAACAGTGAAGTCGTCGCGTCATTCTTATCAAGATGCCGCACCAGGTTGCCCGCCAGATCGAAAATCCGGATCGTGCATTTTTCCGGCAGATAAGTGAACTGAACATTCCGGCTGAACGGATTGATTTCATTACTCGAATAACCATAATAAGGATTTGGCACAACGTTGATCTTTTTAATATCGACTTTCTGATTGGCCAGAAGCGCACTCAAAGTATCCGGAGCATGGAATGTGAAAATATCATTGGTCGTATTCGGTTTGTTGGTAATGAATTTAATGGTTTCACCAGCGTGCGGTGGTCCCCAGAAATATCCGTCACCATCCAGATCGTCACGTCCGCTTCCGGCTACGGCGTAACCATCAACATCCTGATACATATTGAACGTTAAACGGTTGATTGCTGGTTGAACACCGGTCTGATAAGGGCCATAACCTGGCGCAACTGTTCCGTCATTCGTTGAAATATAGGTTGCTATATCAGCTGGTTTATACTCAACATTGTCATAGATATATAAAGGATCGAAGGCCTTCGGGTGATCTGCATCGGGGCTGTAAGGTCCTTCAAAAATACGATTCCAGGTACCGTCGCCATCATTATCTAAAACAGTTGCGACGAGTCGTGTCCGAGTTCCGTCAATATCAATGCGCCAAACAGTTAAAGGCAGATACGTTGGATTACCAGTTAATGTATCAGTTAAAACTCCGTCAGAGCTATAATCCCAGGCTAACGTACTATCAGTATCAGTAAAGATAATCTCATAATCTTTAGGAGTCATCACGCCCATGCGATCCAGACGGGCCAGATCAGTACCAGCATTTTCACTGATGACAAAGGTTGCCCAATGTTGCGATCGTCCATAATTATTAAGGCTACCCCATAGATTCGCATCGGCAATTGCTCCGGTCGTGGGGTTGATTTCAGCTATTTGTTTAACGCCTGGATCCGGTCCAGCCACCTGTACCAATAATCCATCAGAGACATTATAAGCCTCGCTGCCGCTCTGATTGGTCTGATTTTTCAGAACCGAATCGATTACAGCCGAGCTGCCGAATGTTGAATCAGTCGAACTGAGTAGATTCCAGGTTGCATCATTGTTGAATGTAACCTTGTAATACTTCCCGGTGAGTTTGGTCTTGTCAACCACTTTAACCGCAGCGCTGCCGTCGCTGCTACCTAGGGTGGCATTCACTATATCATGTGTCACCGTAATACTACTATCATACTCAGCCGTATATCGCACACCCATTTTGTTCTGCGGTGTGACCGTTAATACCTCATACGAACTGACGAAATCCTGCGGCTTAGCAAATTTGCAGTAAGACCGCGCCTGAACCCCGAAGTAATATTCTTTGCCGTTGTACAGCAGATCTCCCACTGTGCCGACAGCCGAGTTTTTATTCGTCAGGATCCGGATATAACGTTTCCCTTCATATTCGGTGGCATCTGCTATCGTCTCCACGCCATAAGAGGTGTACACGACCGGATCGCTTCCGGAGGCATCCGAAAACTGGTATATGGTATAGCCGGTGAAATTGAAGTCTCCATCAGTAACATCAATATATTCATTGCCAACTACCATTTTCTGACCGATTAAACCATGAGCCACAATATCATTCGCCGAGTAGAGAGCCCCGTCATCTGCGTTATATTCAGAGCGTTCATCCCAGGTCAGTAGGACTTCATTCGGCAGTTCAGTCGCCGTCACTTCCGGTTGGCGCGGTGCCGGCGGTAATTTGAAGTCTATATCGTAGGCCATTTGTGCAACTTCATCGACGGCCTTTAAAAAGGTCACACTGTTCAGGTTATTCGAACCGCGTCCTATTATACAACCGGCTACGATCTCCTGGACACCGGGTTCACCGCGTTGGGGAATATTATCGCCATTCGAATCGACCCATTTCGGCATTTCAAAGGGTCCGGTCGTCATCATAAAGCGGCGGTCCGATGCACTCTGATCCAACCAGCCGGTATCGGTTTCCGGATCGCCGGTCAACATGAACATGGTCGCCGGATTACTTTGGTTTCGACCGTCTTCACCTTCGGTGATTGGTAAGCCGTCGCGCCAGATTCCGCGCATGTAATTCCAGCCATCCGTGGTCGTTTGCGGATTTCCATTAGGCGAGTCGTCATTGTTGTAATAAATAAACGAAGTCATTTTTAACATTTTTTTACCTGGGTAGGTAGTACCGTCCGGAAGTTTGACCGTGTCGGTTGCAGCACCATCGACAATCGGCCCCTGAAAGAAGTCGATACCGATCGCGGGCGGCGCAGAACCATACTGCTGATCAGCATCGGTGGCATTGTAGGTAAATCCTAAGCCAAGACTCGTGTCACTGCCGACATAATCATCCCAGCCATTACCTAAATCGGGATCGGTCCAGATCGCGAAATATGTTTCTGGCCAGTCGAAGGCGCTTTTATTGACCAGCTGCCATTTAATAAAGATCATATCGCCGATTGCATCCGCGCGATTGAAGGCAAAGACCGTCTGCCCGATTTCAACGCCAAGTTTGTCACCTGCAAAACGGTTATGTGTGCCCATATCATTGTACACACAGAAGGCAGTCATGTCACCGATCAATAATGGTTCACCGAGAGAATCGACCGGAGCGCCCTGCGCGACCGGCCAATCAGTCCAGTCGCCGGTGCCATCGGAATTAATTACATACCAGCGATATTCCGCGGCAGTCGAAATAGCAGCCACCGGCGGATCAATACCCCAACTGGTAATCACACCAGGCTGGAAATCACTGTTACCATGAATTACACCCGCCAAACGGGGTGAGCTGTTTACACTGGCTCCGACCCATTGACCGGCGGCAAACATCGGGCTGAGCCCCGAACCTTTCGGCCATTCCAGGCCCCAGTCACCGAGGATATTGTCGTAAAACCAGGTGCCGTTATTGCGCATGATACCATTCATGCGATTTACATCTATCCTGACATCGCTTACCGCCGCCGTTTTCGCCAAAACTGGTGGTTGATGATAATCTTCGGCTCCTGCTGCGTATCCGGCGATAAATATCAGTATCATTACTATTGGAATTATCTTTTTCATTTCAATTTCTCCGTTCTTGATCCACGCAAATTTCATCGGATTCATTTTACAACTCGAGCATCACGCCAAGTCTGAATTGACGCGGTTGGCCATAGTAGTTATAATCGATTTCGCGCATCTTGTAGAGGCTTTGACCGGTTTCATCCAGAGCCCGCCAATATGTCTGACCGGCCGGGGTTCCCAGAAAACCGGTATCATCCGCCAGACCGGTCTGCTTGTAAACATCCTGGACATTCTTTGAATTCAGCAGATTAACGACCCAAGCGTAAAATGTCAGCTGGGTTCCCATGACTTTGACGCGTTTATCGATTTTCATGTCGATCCGGAAATTCCAGGGAGTTGTCTCCGAACCGACCGCACTGACCGGTGTATTGGAAATATCATTGTCATAGCGTCCGTTGAAGGGGAAGGTCTCCACGATCTGGGTAGCCGTATAGGGATTGCCGGAATTAAAGGTGAACATCGTATTCACGCCGGAATTACGCAGAAAGCCCTTGGCGCTCTGCGGTATTCGGTAATCCAGCACTAAACTACCTGAATGACGTTGCTCGAAATCCAACGGTTGGGAGAACTTCGGGTAATTACCACGGGTACCGCTTTGCCAGGCAATGTCATAATTGTCAAGCGTGGCCGAACCGGTGCCTTCCGCAAACTGCAATTCATAATTGAGATTAACGCTCAGGTTCTTGATCCGGCGTAGATTAAAAATTACATCCAATCCCCGGATGGTTCCAAAATCACCATTCACCGGAAAGGCGATCGTGGTCACATCTGTGACTATCGAAACCAGTGATACTAAATCTTCGGTCTCCTTGTAGAACGCCGTCAATTGCAAAGATGCGTCACTACCCAGCATCTGTTTGAAACCGACCTCGTAAGAGGTGGTTTTAGCCGGTCGTAGGTTGGGATTGTTCAGGTTTGTGAAATAGCCCGTTGTCAGCGCAAAATTATCCATGAAGAACGGACTCAGATAGAGGTTCGTCAATGGCGGTGCCTGGTGAAAGACTCCGTACTGGGCATGGAATATCGTCTGATCGGTAACCGGGAAGCTAACACCGAAGCGCGGGCTGAAGTAATAGTAAGCCTCGGATGGTTCGGTATCCTCTTCATCGAACTGATAATTACCGCCGAACATGCCGGTTCCATCTACATAATTGCCGGCCGCATCGAATTCTGCATCGATGTCCTTGAACTGCCAGGCATTGGGATTGATATAGTCATACCGCAAGCCCATGTTCAGAACCAGGTCCCTGAACTCAATTTTATCCTGGACATAACCACTCATTATTATCGGGTGATAGGGAGCCTGGCTGTACATCCCGGCAGTTGGTTTCCCGGTACTGTCCCGGACGACATCGGTAAAATAATTACCTTCATTCGTTTCATTTACATTTAAATCGACCAGTGCTTGAGTGGCCGGATCTCTCAACACTTCGACATCGTACCCATACCCCTGAAAAGTAGCGCCTCCGAGTAGCTCGTAATCACTAGTCCAATTATCGGCAATATAGGTCGGATTAAAAACCCGCATTGATCGCAAAGTGTGATATTTGTACTCGAAACCGGCCTTGATGGTATTGTATTTACCCTGCTGAGTGGTAAAATCGAGATCTACTCCCCAATACTGGGTGCGCTGACGGTACCAGGCATCATACTGGCCTCCCGGCTGGAAGAAATCCGGTCCAAGCCGGCTGGTAAATGCCACACCATCATAGATTGAAGTATCCGGCCAGGGATTATAGGCCGGATCGCCGTATTGTTCCAGATTATCACCGAAGACCGGATCGTAGGTGTGGGTCTGGGTATCATAGATATTTAATTTCAAATCGTAAAAGGTCCGCGAAGACAACATATGTGTTAAAGTGGTGTTGAAAGAAACCGTCTTCGTTTTCGTAAGCGGTCGATGCTCGGTATTGAAGAACATGATCGGCTGAATCGTATTCGCCAATCCGAGGAAATCCGCACTGAACTTACGATCAGTTTGAATATAGCTGGCTTTTAAATCCAGGTTCTTTGACAATTGAAATTTGGTCTTCCCGGAAAAAGTCCAGCGGCTGTCATAATTATTAGGCAGGCGCGCATCAAATGAATAGTGATGGGTGACTGTATCTCCCCAGATAATATCGCCGCTTGCATCTACGCCAGTCCCGATCGGCTGTTCGTACGAATAATCATTTAATTTCCAGGAATTTTCGGCCCAACCCCAGGAAGGCGAAGCATCCGCCTGCCAGTTACGCGTCAGGCTAACATAGAAAGTATGCGGCATTTTCGGAATGATCGGCCCGGACAGGGTTCCGACATATTCATTATAGCCGTAAGAATAGGTTCCCAGAGTTTTTTTCTCGGGACTCAGGAATTGGTCGGTAATGGCTTCGAAGGACATTTTATAGCGTTCACCACCAACATTAGTTGTCACGGCCATTACCCCGGACATGGCGTCACCATATTCGGCATTGAAACCGCCGGTCTGCACGCTCATTTCGGCAATCGCCTGATTAGGCAGATAAATACGCTGAGCGGCATTGAACGGATCGGTAACTAAAACACCATCTATGTAAGTCGCTGTTTCGCCTCCGCGACCGCCGCGTACATTCATCGCTCCGGAATTTTCGGCTCTAACCACACCAGCGGTAGTTGATGCCAACTGAGCCAATCCGCGGACTGGCATATTTTCAATATCTTCGGCTCTCCGAACTATATTTGTATTGGTTTCATCTTTCCGGATCATTTTTCTCTCGGCGGTCACGACAACCTCTGCACCCAGGTCAAGAGTCGTCCGCTCCAGCTGAAAATTGATCGTCGATGTCAAATCCAGATAAACCTGGACATCCTGTTCTACATAGTCCCGGTAGCCAATGTAGCTGATCCGTACCGAGTGCGTTCCCACGGGAACATTTAAGATAGAGTAATAACCATCTGCATCGGTCGCCGCTCCAAGAGTGGTGCCGACGATGACAACGTTTACTCCGATCAAAGGTCCGCCGCTTTGTTTGTCGGTTATGGTTCCGGTAATTTTCCCGGTCGTTCCGGAAAACAAGGCCAGCGGAACCATCCCCAATATCAGCAACATGACCATTAACTTTCTCGTCATAAAATACCTCCTACTCTTCATGTTTTGCATCTATTAAATGGGTCATTGCATTTCATATACAGCCTGTAAACATTCCGTAGATTTCTCTCACCTGTCCAATAATCTCGAGCAAAAATAGGCTCTACTGCTTTCAAAGTGAACGGCGTTTCGACGAATGGTCAATATGTTCGCTGAAAGGTAGAAACATCGGCATAACGACCTTAATTTGCACCGTGGATATTCTCAATTCGCCAACCGGAAATCATCTATAGATCAGGACATCGATCTTGTACCACTAACCGACTGTACTAACCGCTCGGCAAAATTATTTTTCGGTTTGAGATAATTTTAGATAAATTCCGGCGAGAATCGCTCTGAGATGAAACGTATGCCCAAATATAAAATAAATCTTAAACGGCGTAAAATTTCCGCTTCAACCGACCAGAAATGATCCGGGAACGCATCGCCAAAAAGTTTTCCAGTTTTTGGAGCCTGCAATTAATCGGCTGGGGTATCTTTTCGCTTTTTAGCGACATCAACTTCCTGAATGCCCGACAAATAATTCCATTCCGAATCATAGTGTGGAATCTACTCGTTGCCTGTCTTGGTCTTTTGGTAACGCTCGGCTTTCGTTACTTTTATCATCGCATCAAATATCAGACCTTGCCGATCACTTACTTAATTGGCATTATCATTTTTTTTACCTCAGTCGGGGCTAATGTCTGGTGGATTCTTGACAAAGGACTGGATCTGATAATGAAACGACCCGGTGACACACTGGTACCCAGTACTCTGAAATATTACTTTGAATATTTGTACTTGTGGGGCATAGTCTTATTCGCCTGGAGCGCTCTTTATTTCAGCATTAAATTCTGGATCAATTGGGCCGCTCAGAAAGAGACGACCGAATGCGCGAAGGTCCTGGCTCACAAAGCCCAGTTACAGACGCTCCGTTACCAGATCAATCCGCATTTTCTGTTCAATACGCTTAACGCCATCCGGGCTTTGGTGGAAGAGAACGAGAAACAGGCCAAGGAGATGATTACGGAACTTTCGGAGTTTTTGCGTTATTCCCTGATCAGTTCGCAATATACGGATGTGCCGCTTAGTGAAGAGATCGAAGCCATCCGACATTATTTTGCCATTGAAAAGCGCCGATATGAGAATAAACTGGATGTCGTTATCGACGTTGATCCGCTGGCTGAAGACTTCCCCGTGTTGAGTTTCCTGGTGCATCCCCTCGTCGAAAATGCGATTCGTTACGGTATGCACAGCAGTCCCATGCCGCTGCACATTTCAATCTCGGCCAAAGTCATCAATGATACGCTGGCTGTCGAGGTTTGCAACACTGGCAGGTGGAGCGATCCAATCCCGGATAAAAACGGTAACGGCCAGAACGGCGCAACTGTTGAGAATGTTCGTCAGCGCCTGGAAAATGCCTTCCCCAACCGTCATCGCTTCGAAGTCATCGAAAAAAAAGACGGTATGTGTGTACGGCTTGAAATCTCTCAACAATTATTTTTACAAAACAAACGCCTGGCGAAATCATGACACTGCCAACCGAAAAATACCTGAAGAATATCACGCAGGCGTCATTCTGGCCGCTCCACCTCACCGGTTGGTTGATGTTTGTCGTTGTCCACTACATCCAGGTAGAATTGATGCTCGAACCAGGCAAGGTGCACGCGCTCCTGTTAATTTTATTTTACACCTCGGTTTTGGTCTTTCTGACGATTCAGCGGTATTTTTATAAATGCCTGCCATTTCGCTCATATTCGATGCTGAAAATCATCCTGATTATTATCGCGACGGCGGTCTGCCTGTCATTTTTAAGGTATATGACCGTCAATTTGATAATGGCATTTATCGATGGTCGCGGTTTATTATTCCTGAACAAACTCAAATTCAGAGATGTGGTTTGGTCGACCTTTTATAATTCGATGATTTTTATCGGCTGGAGCGGCCTTTATTTCGGAACAAAATTTTGGATGGAGTGGAACGAGCAGAAGGCGCAGACCCAGCAGGCTTACGCTCTGGCTCAGAAAGCCCAACTCCGGATGTTGCGCTACCAACTCAATCCGCATTTTCTGTTCAATTCGCTGAATTCCATCCGCGCCCTGATCTCGGAAAATAAAAAAAACGCCAAAGGAATGATTACCGAATTAGCCGAGTTTCTGCGCTATTCCCTGCTTAGTGAAAATATTATGGAGGTGCCGCTGAACCAGGAAATTCTGGCAATCCGGCATTATTACGCAATAGAAAAACGCCGTTATGAATCTAAACTGGAAATTGACTTCGAGATCGACGCGCGTGCAGCGGATTTTCCGATTATCAGTTTCCTGATTCACCCCTTGGTCGAGAATGCGATCAAATATGGCATGCGCACCAGCAGTATACCGCTCAGGGTCACGGTCAGAGCCGTACTGATTGGCGATACATTGAAGGTCGAGGTCGGTAATTCCGGCAAATGGATCGAGCCGCCTACCGATGATAACCACAAGGAAGATGGCACCGGAACCGGTCTTAAAAATGTCCGCCATCGTCTGCAAAGCGCCTATCCCGAACGGCATAATTTCTGTATCGAGCATTCCGATCATGATGTTTGTGTCCGCTTTGAAATCTTTCAAAAAGGTGACTTATGAAAAACAGTTATAACGCTCTGATCGTTGACGACGAACGCCTCGCCCGTCAGGATTTAAAAGACATGCTCAAGGAATGCGAAAATATCCGGGTCGTCGGTGAAGCCGATGGAGTTGATTCAGCCATCAAAGCTATTGATGATCTGAATCCGGATGTGATTTTCCTGGATATTCAAATGCCCGGCGAATCGGGTTTTGAACTGCTGGAAAAAACTAAAATCACTTCTCGCATCATTTTCGTAACGGCTTATGATGAATATGCCATCCGGGCATTCGAAGTCAATGCGCTTGATTATCTTCTTAAGCCGGTCAGTCCTGACCGCCTGAAACGGGCACTTGAACGGTTAGACATCGATGAGGAGTCTGAGGTTTTCAAGTCAAAATCACTGCAAAACGACGACCACCTGTTTTTACTTTTCAACAATCAGTTTAAATTCATTCTGGTTAAAATGATCGTATCCATTGCCGCTGCCGGAGATTATTCCGAATTGTATCTCAGCGACGGTCACAGGGGCCTTGTCCAGAAGTCGATGAAGGAGTGGGAGGATCGCCTCCCCGAAAATTTCTGCCGGATTCACCGCTCGAATATCATCAATCTGGATTACATTGACCGCCTCGAAGAATGGTTTAATTATTCTTATCAGGTATATTTGAAAGGCATCAAGGAGCCTTTTGTGATGAGCCGCCGGTTTGCAGTTAAGTTAAAAGATAAATTAAAATAGGTCATATTCGATGTTAACAAATCGTCAGTGGCAAAAACTATTCAAGAATCCTTTCTTCCTTCTTAGTATTCTCGTCATTTTCTTCATCATCGGACAATTCATCATCAGATCGGTCAACCGTAGCGAGGAAAATCCGATCAAATCCCACGTCTGGCAAACCGTACAGGCCATGAACCGCAGCTGGACGATAGACCATAATCCGCAGGCTCTGCGTAATTATTTTCATCCGAATATGATCGCCATTACACCCGGTGACAGCCTGCGCCTTTCCGGGCAGGCCGCCTGCATAACCGGTTGGAGCTCATTTGCAGATCAGGCCCAAATAATTTCATGGAAAGAGATCGATCCCCAGATTCAAATCTACGGACGGAACCGTTTTGCCATCGTGACCTATTACTGGGAAATGGATTACGAAATCGACA
>JAZDEI010000129.1:0-11437 GCA_043808945.1 Fidelibacterota bacterium
AACCGTCTGAAACCATAAGCGGAGGCTTGCCATGTATCAGAAATTAACCCCCAAAATACTCGATGAATTAAAACAGATTTGCGGCGCGCGCTACGTCATTTTCGACGATCACGACAAGATCGAACCCTATTCGCACGACGAAGTCGCCGACAAGCATTACGCTCACATGCCGGAAGTCGTCGTCAAACCGCGCACGGCTCCGGAAATCGCCGCGATCATGAAATTAGCCAACCGCGAAAATATTCCGGTCACGCCGCGCGGGGCCGGCAGCGGACTTTCGGGCGGGGCCGTGCCGTTACACGGCGGTATCCTGCTCTCGACCGAGCGCATGAACGAAATCCTGGAAGTCGATAAGGAAAATTTGGTCGTCGTGGTCGAGCCGGGCGTCGTCACCAACGAAGTCAACAATCGCCTGAAAGACCTCGGCCTGTGGTTCGCCGGTTACCCGATGAGCGTCGAAAGCTGCTTCGTCGGCGGCAATGTGGCCGAAGACGCCGGCGGCGGCAAAGCCGTCAAATACGGCGTCACCGGGCGTTATATACTCGGACTGGAAGTCGTCACGCCGGAAGGTGAGATCATCATGCTGGGCGGCAAAATGGTCAAGAACGTCGTCGGTTATGACCTGGTCAAACTGATGGTCGGCTCGGAAGGTACGCTGGGTATTTTCACCAAAATCATCATCAAACTGCTACCACTCCCGACCCAGAAAGTCGATCTGCTGGTTTTCTTCCCGGACGTTGACACCGCCATTAAAATGGTGCCGGTTATTATGACCTCCGGCCGAATTATACCAACCGCCGTGGAATTCGTCGACCGGTTGTCGTTTCAGACGGCCTACAAATACCTGAACGAACACCTGCCGCACGAAGAGGCCGGCGCGATGTTGCTGATCGAGATCGACGGCAACAGTCTCGAGCAATTGGAGAAGGAATACGAGACTATTGGCCAGCTCTGCATTGACAATGGTGCGATCGATGTCTTTGTTGCAGATAATTATACGACCCAGGAACGCGTCTGGAGTATCCGCCGCAATATCGCTGAAGCCTTCAAGGTTTACTCTCCGGTGCAAAGCCTCGAAGATATCGTCGTCCCGCTCGCCAGTATTCCGCAATTACTCCCGGAAATCGAAAAAATCGCTACCAAATACGATGTCCTGATTCCCTGCTACGGGCACGCCGGGGACGGCAACCTGCACGCCACTGCCGTTAAAAAACCGGAAATGAGTATGGAAGATTGGGAAGTCGCTTTACCAAAAATCCTGACCGAACTTTATGACTGGACGGTCAAGTTCGGCGGCACGATCAGCGGCGAACACGGCATCGGCCACAAACGCAAAGCTTATCTCTATCAGGCGCTCGAACCCGCGACTATCGAACTGATGAAGCGCATTAAAAAGGCTTTCGATCCGAACAATATCCTGAATCCGGGGAAAATCTTCGACCTCGATTAGTTAAGGCACTCACCACAGAGCACACGGAGATATTCAATTGTAAATTGCAGATTGTAGATTGAAAATTGGAGATTTTAGGTTGGGTAAATCGAGAGTGTTTATTATAAAAAGAATCTTAGTAAAATAATCATGTAAATCTTGTCTAAAGAATCTCTACGAACTCCGCGGTTTAGAAAAATTATCTCAGTAAAACGACTTTGATGTAAGTGGTCGCGCCATGCGCCGTCAGGCGGCAGATGTATACACCGTTGGCCACTGACGAACCGCTTTGATCGGTGCCATTCCAGTATATATTATATATTCCCTGGGTATGATTGCCGTCGGCAAGCGTTCTGATTTTTTCGCCAATCAAATCATAAATCGAAACATCCACGGAGCTATATGACGGAACCTCATACCGGATCAGAGTATCGAAATTAAATGGGTTGGGATAATTCTGATGACGATGATAACTTTTTATGCCGCCATCGTTGACCCGCCGCGCCCCGATCGTAGTAAAAACGAATGGTCGGGTTTCGGTACCGGAGGCCCATTTTGTGTTGCCGCTATTATCGGTCGCGACAACATTCCAGAAATAGCGCGTCGCATAACTCAGTTGTTCCGGCGGAAAATAAACCATGATCGAGTCGTTTTCCGGTTGATTGAGGACGATTTCGCGGCAATTGGTATTGAATAAACTGTCGGTCGCATAGTGAAGCGTATAGGTCAGCGAACTGCCCGGGTCCTTATCGTGAGTCATGAACCAAACGAACCCGGCGTCCATCCCAACCGAGTCCTGCCCGAAATACGGCGATAATAGCTTAAAATAATCGGGGGCCTGTTCGACGGCATTAATTCCAAAGTAAACCGAGGCGCTCCATTCGCTGCGCTTGCCGTCCGGGTCGACCGCCGCGATCTGGTAACGGTAATACTTGTTCTCTTTCAACTCCGGCAGTTGGACGCTGGTCAGGCCGATTTTACTGGCTACCTGGCTGGCCCGTTTTGGATTTTCGGCTTCATAATATCGGACCAGATAATATAAATCGCGTTCGCTTTGCCCCGGATCGGGGTCTCCGGACGGCAACCAGCTGATCAATGGCCGGGGCGTTTCGACGACCATGGAATCCTTTGGTAAAAATCCGGCCGTAATGGTATACGGCGCTTCGCTGATCGCATTGGTAATGAAATTGTTGATCGGCGACCAGACCGAATAAGTGCCATGCTGATCGCAGGCCCGGATGCGATAGAACCAGCGCTGATTTTCAGTCAGGTCGGTCGGCAACGTAAAAGTCGTCTGACCGGCCGCACTGTTATACGTCCGGGTATCATAGCCTGTAAAACCCGATTGATTGCTAAGTTCGATCTGGTAAGTCAGATTGGGCTGGTAATCGCCGAAGTCGGGATCACTGCTGGCCTCCCAGCGCATTTCCGGCCGCAGAGTGTTGATTATCGCACCGTCCGTCGGAGAAAATCCCCTGGCGATCTGCAATGGCGGGTCGTTTTGATTGTTAAAAGCGATTCTCAGCGGAGCGCTGGCGGAAGTTCCGGCCATTCCTATTTGATCGAAGGCCAGAATGCGGCAGTAGTACAAGGCATTGTCTTTCAACAGGTTGATCTGCGGAATGGAATATGTGCGCAGGCCGATCGACTCCGGCGGGAGCGGTGGCTTTGTGACTGTTTGCCGGGCAGACAGCGTTTCCGGAATCCGGTAACTGACCAACGGTTTTACGAAGCTGATGTTTTCACTGAATTCGATTTGATAGAATAATTGATCGCCCGGATCGGGATCGGCAGACGGCATCCACCAAAAGATGGTTTCGAGTGTGATTTCCTCCAGATTCTGCGGGCGGAGGATTTTTACAGGCCGGGCCGGCGCTTCGTTAATGTTATTGACCCAGAAAGAATTTGTTCTCGACCAGGCTGAGCGGGTTTCAGACAGATCGATAGAGCGCACCCGCCAGAAATACTGACGATTTTCCAGTAAAGGAATCCGAATTTTAATTTCGTTGTTGTCATAGGCGCTTTCTTCCGTAATAAACGTCCGTCCGCTGAAACCGCTGTCGCGGCTCAGGACTACCTGATAGCGAAGCCGGTCGGCCACGTCGGGATCGGTCGCCGGGGCCCATTTTAATTCCGGCGTGTAACTCGAAATAACGGTATTGTTCGGGCTGAAATCCTTCACCGGTGGCAGTGGCGGCTGATTTATCCCGTCGTCGAAACGGAATGTCGCTTCCGGCCAGCTGGCTTCGGTTTTACCGCCCCAATTATCGAAAACCCGCACACTCCAGCGGTAAACAAGGTCGTCCTTCAGCGCTTGCAGATTCTTAATCCCGTTCAACCGGAAACGCACCCGGCCGTTATATTCGCGCGATAGTTCGTCGCTTCTGCCGCCGCGCGCCTGCTCCAAAAGAGAATCTGTCAAATAAACGGTTATCTGCTTAGCCGGGTCGGTTATTTCCCACATTATTATTTCACAGGCGAACCTTTGATCCTGGTCGGGGTCGTCGCCCAATGTCCATTCGAGATAATCGGAAGGTTGCACGATTTGCCCGTTCTGCGGACTCGGCGCAACCGGTGGCGCTGGTGGCTGATTGCCGAAGTCGGATACGAAGCTAAATACCTTGTCGGCGGCCGTCATTGCTCCGGCTTCATCACGAGCGGTAACCCGCCAGAAATAGCGAACATGATTACGGCAATTCTGAAATGTCCATTCATTGCTTGTCGAGGGCAGGATTTGCGCGGATTCAGGATTCTGAAAACTGCGGTCGGTCGCGACCTCGATGAAATATTCCTTTAGGCCGGTGCCGAGCCCATCGTCCGGGTCAGTGGTTTTCTCCCAGGCGAGCAAGGGCGGCGCCTTAACGGTGATCCCGTCAACAGGAGCGGTCGGGCTAAACCGGCGCGGCGGTTCATTGATACGATTAACCAAAAACCCGACCGACGGCGACCAGGCTGAATATTCCACTCCGTCATAGGCGCGGATTACAATATAGTACCGGCGGTTATCAATAAGCGATTTTTCAGTAATAAAGACTATGGCCTGCGCTGCAGCCCTGCCGCCTTGAAAGGTAGTGTCCAGAACAATCTGCCGGCCGGCGGAGTCGGAACTGAGCCTGATCTGATAATGGAGGTCTTCCGCATTGATCTGGCGGTCAGTCGCCGGGGTGATTTTGAACTGCATTTTTTTATCGAGGAAAACCGTATCGGCCGGCATAAGAATTTCCGGGACGGCCGGCGGCGTATTGAATGTAAATGTCACCCGCAGAGAATCCGACCAGCCCCGTTCGGGATGTTTAGCCGCCACGTAAAAGTGATAAGTTCGGCCTTTTTCGAAAACACCTAACCCGGAGAATCGGAAACCGTTTTCGGTGGTCGTCAGCGGCCCCGAATCCCAGACCAACGAATCAGCGGTCAGATCGTCTGAAACGAGCCGCATCTTCAGCAGGTAATCCTCGGCCGGGTGCGAATATTCCCAGCGGAACTGCGGCGCATAGTTCGTGAACTGATTCAGGCTGGTCTCGCCGACGATAGTAAGTTTGCGTAGGGAAAAAACCTCGTCGGCCGATAGATCCGCCATTGCAAATATGCCGATGATAAGACAGATCAGGCCGATCGGCAGTATTTTACAGTGCTTTTGTTTCCTCGTCATTGCCTGCGAAATTTACAAATAAGCGCCGTGTTCGCCATAAAAATAGTGACGGATGACGATCAGCCGGTCTGAATATTTCACGATAGGGCAACGGGATGGCGAGGTACTACGGAATGGAGCTAACCGGGGATATTTTCCCGATCGGTTATTTTAAAGCATCCAACACTTTTTGGGCTTCATTGTATCCGATTTCGACGGCCTCTTTACCCCGGTAAAATTCATACAGGTTGATCCGGCGGGTATCCGGTTCAATTAGCATCTCCGGTTTGTACAGAGCCACCTGTAGATTGGCGACGGCGTCCGCGGCAATATGAACAGAATTTTGTGTAATCATGGCGATTTTCGGCAGAGCGTTCTTCTCGGTCGGCTTGACATCTTCCTTCTGGTTTTTGATCTTATTAATGTATTCGTTGATCCGATGGCTGAGAGTATCGAGGGTCAACGGCTTTTTCTTATCGTCACCCTCACTCAGAATTTCGATATATTCCTTTTCCTGAGAAGGTAAAACCGTGTGGACAATGTGAACCGCAATGACATAATCGGCGCCCATTTCACGCACGATGTCAATCGGTACCGCATTCACCAGGCCGCCGTCTACCAGAAAGGATTCACCATGTTGTACCGGAGTAAAGACCACTGGTATCGAAATGCTGGCCCGTACGGCTTCAATTACGCTCCCCTTGTTAATGACGTACAATTTTCCATTGGAAATGTCGGTAGCGGTCGCCGCGAAGGGAATCGCTAAATCCTCGATTTTTTTATCACCGTAAAAGGTGTACAGAAATTCTTTGACTTTTTTCCCGTCCACAAATCCGGATGCCGATAGTCCGGGGGAAAACAGTTTCGCGGTGGTTTTCCAATCGGTTTCGATGGCTATTTTTTCGAGCGTATCAATCGGAAACCCGGAGGCATACACGGCACCGACCAGGGCCCCCATGCTGGTTCCCGCAATATAATCAATCTTGATACCCGCTTCTTCCAACGCCCGGATAACCCCGATATGGGCCAGTCCTTTGGCGCCCCCGCCGCCGAGCGCCAGGCCGATTGACAGGGCGCTGTCCCGGAGCTGTTCCAGGGTAATCGACGGATCGGCCGCCATACTCTGATTTATAGCCGCCGTAAATGCCATTAACATAAGCAGCCTCTTTTTATATGTGTTTATCTTTTTCATTTTCTTACAGCACGATAACAATATACTTAACCCTGTGAAAAAATCAGAACTCTATCCTTGACGAAAATCCTCTCTTGAACATCGGAGCGGAAATCTTCCAGGTGATCTTGTCGGCAATGATAGCCGGGCCCCATTTGACGTTTTTATCCTTGCCGGTCAACCAGCCGTCTTTGGCCTGCGTGACCGCCTCCCAGTCTTTATCTGACTGAACGACGACTTTCCGGCCGTCGGCATAAATCAATTCCAGATAGATATTAGCGGCCGACGGCAGCTGTGGCTTGTAACCCTGGACCGTCACGGCCAGATAATTTTGTCCGGCCTTGAGTTTGTCGCGCACATTCCACCAGCCGACGCGCTGATTTTCCACCACGAGCGATAACGAACGCGTGGCGATCAGGTTGCCGATCTTGTCGCCGTTCAGGTAAATCGTCGCTTCCGAATTGGCAACCATCTGCAGATTGGCGCTGACGATGCTGTCAGGATTCTCAATGACAAAACCTTTGCGCAGGAAAGCTGGCGCGGGTTTTTCGTCCTTAAGCAATAGTTTCGCGGTTATGAACCGGGAGCTCAGTTCGGCCGGAATTTGAAAGTCGCCCGCAATGAAATAATCCCGCGCCTCCTCGAAATGGGCGCGTTCCATCCGAAACAGGTTAATGATACGCGAAAGGTTTTCCGGCCGGTTGGTTTTCAGCCATAAGTCTTTGTATTGTTCTTCCAGGATCGTCAGGCTCTGGATCAGGCCGGAACATTCCCGCACAATATCCGCCGTGGTTGCAGGCCAAATAATCTGCGCGCCGGAGCGATTGACCAAGTCGACCTGCCTTGCTAAGGCCATTTTTTGTCCCATGAAAAGTCCGAGGTCGGCCGCTAATTCGTAATAATCGAAATCTGTGGCGTTCCTTTTGGCCAATGGCCGCAGTTCCGCGATCAGGTTCTGCGCCGAGCGGCAATGCATTGTCAACTGTTGCGAACGGAACAGCAATTTGGCGGGCGTTTCGTCAGCCGGATAAAACGGCTGACGCCAGATTTCCTTGAAGGTGGTGTTGTTGGCGATCTCGTTAAGGTTCAGCATCAGGGCGGTCAGACGGGTATCGTCGATCCCGTACTGCTGTTTGAAAAAGCGTTGATCGATGGTTGCGCCGTCGCTGGCGGCCGGATTCCAGGCCGATTCAGCCCCATAAGAATAGCCCTGAAAATTCATCTCGCGGAAATTGGGCGCGCCGAAATCGCCCCAGTTTGAAATAACAGTACCCAAGGCTTTATTGCGGTATCCCTCCTGGTTGATATTGGTAATGTTGATCCGGGAGTTCATCAGATTCGGAAAGGGATTGTGCCAGTTGTGCACGGCGGGCGAGACTATTACAGTAAACCCGGAATCGGTCAGCTGTTTAACCGATGGAAAATTGTCATTCAGGTTATAGTGCCAGTCAACGAGGATCACGTCCTTCGGGATCAGGCTGAGCGCTTCCGGGTGATGCAGCAGCATATCGCTGTACATGAGTGGCTTTTTACCAAGCGCTTTGACTTTTTGAAAGACCTTATTGTAATGCCGGGCGTGCAGGGCGGCGACGCTTTCTTTGGCGGCTAAGTCGCGGTTGGCGCCCAGGCCGACGTCCCAGGATTCGTCCGCGCCAATATTGAAATACGGCGAGTCGAACAGCGGGATGACCTCATCGAGCATATTGAAGAGGAATTCGTCGGCTTCCGGGCTGGAGGTGTTCAGCGAGGCCGCGCCGGGAAATTCGGCATATTTGACGAACTCCGGCAAATTAAGGATATTTTCGAAATGGCCGAGCGTCTGAAAAGCCGGAACGATCTCGATGAAATATTGTTTGGCGTAAGCCTGCAGTTCAGCGATCTCGGCTTTGGTGAGCGCGCCGCGGCCGATGCCGATTTCCGGATATTTTTCAAGCGCGATCAGGTCCTCGAGATATGGCATGTAGACATTGAACTTGTTTTCGGCCAGAAAGCGGATGATCCGCTTGAAATTGTCCAGCGTGGAAACCTGTCCGCGACTGAAGTCGTCCGAAATCCCGCGCCAGGTCATCGCCGGATAATCGGCAATCAGCAGGCCGGGCAATTCATTGCCGTCTGCGCCGCGGATTACCTGGCAAAGTGTCATCAGGCCATTGAACAATCCGTGCGGCGCCTGAGCAATAATGACTATCGAATCCGACGTAACTTCGAGGAAATAGCCCTCTGCCTGCATCTCCGGTGTAAACGTGCGTCCGAATTTCTGCCGGGCCAACTGATTATCCGGGTCGGGCATTATAACTATCACCGGCCAGGCCATTTTCGTCGGAGTTTCCGTAATAACCGAAGAAACCTCAAAATTCTCCCGCAAGGCGCTAACCAGCATCTGAATCCCGGCCTCACAACCAATTGTTTGATTCGAAACACGGATTTCGACTTTCCGGCCAGGCGCAAATTTACAGGTCGTGCCCCTCTGAATAACTTCCTGTGGTGTCGGTATGACGGACAATGGCGCAGCGTTCAACGCCATCAAACCGGATAACAATAATATCATTATTGTAATTGAAAATCTTCTTTTCATCACTTTTCCTGTCTATCGTAAAATATTGTGAAGTAATTCCTCAAATAAATTCCAATCGGGCGACGAAATGGCGCAGGGTCGATCCTCCGTTGGCCACGATCCGCAAACCCCTTAAGCTTTTCCTGTTTTGGTACAATTCAATTACGGCTTCCGCCACATATTTAATATGCGACTCGGTATAAACCCGCCGCGGAATTGCCAGGCGCACCAATTCCATGTCGGGCGACAGGATTGCGCCGGTCTGCGGGTCGCGCCGCCGGAACATAAAACTGCCGATCTCGGAGGAGCGAATGCCGTATTGCCGATAAAGATTGACGGCTATCGACTGTCCCGGAAACTGATCGGCCGGAATGTGATTAGCAAAACCGGTGGCGTCCAAATAAATGGCATGTCCGCCCGGTGGTTGCAGGATCGGCACGCCACCTTCGGTCAGCAGATCGCCCAGGAATTTGATCTGTCCGATCCGGTATGCTAAATAATTGTCATCTAAAACTTCTTCCAGGCCGCGCGCGACCGCTTCCATATCTCGCCCGGCCATTCCGCCGTAGGTCAGAAAACCCTCGGTGCGGATCAATTCCGCTTTGATCTTCTCGGCCATTTCGGCATCGTTCAGCGCCAGAAAACCGCCCATATTGACCAGACCGTCCTTTTTTGCACTCATTGTGCAACCATCGACATAGGAGAACATTTCGCGGGCAATCTCATGCGCCGTCCGACTGGCATAGCCGGGTTCGCGTAACTTGATGAAATAGGCATTCTCGGCAAAGCGGCAGGCGTCGAAAAAGACCGGCACGCCGTATTGCGCGGTAAGTTTCTTTGTCGCGCGGATATTTTCCATGGAAACCGGCTGGCCGCCGCCTGAGTTATTGGTCAATGTCAGCATTACGAGCGGGATTTGGGCTGCGCCGTATTCCTGTAACGCTTTTTCCAGACGCGCCAGGTCGATATTGCCTTTGAACGGATGACGGCTGTCGGGATCGCGTCCTTCTTCGATCACCAAATCCAGCGGGTTGCCCCCGTTCGCCAGCACATTAGCGCGGGTGGTATCAAAGTGGTTGTTGTTGATAATGATTTTACCGCGAGCGATAGCCATAAAGAGCAGGTTCTCAGCCACCCGCCCCTGATGGGTCGGAATGATATATTTCAGGCCGGTCAGATCCCGGATGGTTTTTTCGAAATGAAACCAGTTGCGGCAACCGGCATAGGACTCGTCGCCGATTTGCAGGCCGGCCCACTGATTGTCGCTCATCGCGCCGGTACCGCTGTCGGTCAGCAGATCGATATATACCTTATCGGCCGGAACGTTGAACAAATTGTTGCCGGCCGCTTCAATGATTGCGCTGCGCTCGGCGACGGTGGTCATCCGGATCGATTCGATTACTTTAATGCGAAACGGTTCCGGTGGATACTTTGGCATATTTACTCCTTGAATTTTATTTTCGCCCGCCGGGTTGTCGCTGCAATCCGGTTCGGGATAATAATTCGATCAAACAGAAAACTATTTATCTTTCAGGCTGTCCTTGACTTTCTCGACGGTTTTCTCGACATTTTTCTGAATTTCTTTAGATACCTTGTCGGGTTTTGCTTTGGTGACCGACTCGATGCCCTGCTGAATCTGTCTGACGATCTTCTTCGGCTGGGCGACCTTGTAGGTAAATCCGACCGCCAGAGCCAGAATAATAAACGAAAGAATCGCCCATTTAATCAACCGGATCAGGACCATGATAACGAATAATATCAATGCCGCCAGAATGGCAGCTCCGACGATCGGGTGGGCCGTTAAATAGCTGATCCATGCATCCATATTAATTCTCCTTGTGTAGCGTTATAACAATCCCATCAATTCACGTACCCATTTCCGTTCGGCTTGCAGGAGGTTTAGCGGGCGGGTCAGCAGAGCGCGCTTGACCTGGTCGGAAATGGTTTGCAGTTCGGTCAACTCGTGGACTTTAGCCTGAATCTGGCGCCCAAGTTCGGCGTCATAAAGGGAAAGCGCCTCCCTGAGGTCTTCCTTTTTCAAAATACTGCTGTAGGTTAATCCGGCCTCGAACAGCGAGGGCTGGCGTTTCGGCTGGGAAAGCGCCTTGACGATTTCTTCGTAAAAACGCTGGCGCCCTTTCGGTGTTATTGCGTAAATCCGGCGTCCGGGCAGATTTTTCTGCGGCTCAAAATTACTGGATAGCAAGCCGTTGTCCTGCATTTTATTAAGGACGGCATAAATTGTTGAAAAGCCGATATTGGCGCGCTCGCGGATGCCTCGTTCGGCAATAATCTTCTCAATATTATAGGCGTGATTGTCGCCTTCAGAAATAATTCCAAGAATCGTAATCTCAAGTATGGTCATACGGGTTTCCTTTCGGTTGGACGATAGGGTGTTTGCGGTTGAAATTTGTAACGGTCATATACAACCAGAAGAAATTTTAAAGATGCGGTTTTAAAAAGCCCGGCTGTTTTTATCATTCCGAATCGTCTTCGAATATCGAGTCCTTTAGCCCCCGATTGATGACAAAATCGGAAAACAGGATCATGACGATTCCATTGACCGGTTCGCCATCCTTGTCGACAAAATTTTCCATGCCGCCGAACGGCCGCTCGATATTCGGGCGCTCGACCGGCGGGATAGCGTGCTTCATG
>JAZDEI010000130.1:0-6688 GCA_043808945.1 Fidelibacterota bacterium
TCCAATTTGAGAAATTCCATATAACCGAGCGGTTCGGTGATAATCAGGTTCCTGGCATTTTCCAATTCGCCATTCAGCCCGAACTCCGCCAGCATTTTACGGGTGCGCGGATGCATCGGGAAAATGACCGGCAGACGCTCCTGTATCTGGCATAAAACCCGCATCAATTCATGCAAGGTTTGATCGTCATCGACATTAGATGGCCGATGAAGCGTTACCAGAATGAATTTGTGCTCTTCGATTGGATATTTGTCACTCAAATTCAACTGCCCGGCTTTCGGCAGGTAATAATTCAGCGAATCGATCATAGTGTTGCCGACAAAATGAATTTTATCCGGTGCAACGCCTTCCGCCCGCAGATTCTCATCGGCATCTATACTGGTCGTAAATAAATAATCCGCGATCCGATCTGTGACAACGCGATTAATTTCTTCCGGCATCGACCAGTCACGACTGCGGAGTCCGCCTTCGATATGACCGACTTTAATATGCATTTTAGCGGCTACCAGCGAACACGCCATCGTCGAATTAACATCCCCGGCAACTAATACTAAATCCGGTTTATTATCAAGAATAGACTTTTCATACTCGATCATGATCTTGCCGGTCTGTTCACCGTGCCGGCCGGAACCGACCCCCAGATAAACATCCGGCTGGGGCAGTTCCAGTTCACGGAAAAAGATATGCGACATTTTCTCATCGTAATGCTGACCGGTATGCACCAGGCGAACCTTGAATTTTTCCGGATATTTATTTAAAGCCCGGTAAACCGGGGCGGCTTTCATGTAATTCGGCCGGGCGCCGACGATCAGATCAATATGCATTCATTCTCCTTTAAAGTATCCATAAAACCCTTTGGAGCAGCCCTCCGGGTCAGAGGAATTTTCTTAATGCAATAATTTATCAAAATAACACAACCGACTTGAATTCCGGGGCGGAAATTAATCCAAAACCATTCAAGGATCCAATTCTTTTTAATCACCCGGCCAGCCGGTCAATCAAATAGGATCTGAGAACCGAAAATCGGTTCTCAATATAATACCGGCGTTTTTGCGGTTCTAAGATAGATCCGAGTTTCACGGCAAAATCGGGTGGTTTAAATCCCTCGATCTGCTCCAATATTTCGCGCAAACGATCCTTATCGGCGAGTATGGGGATCTTTTTCATTAATAAAAATTCCAGATCATAGGCATCGCGGATCTCCCGGCGATTGAGCAGGGCGTCCGTTTTCATTGCGGCCATTTCGGCCAATGTTACCGTATTGACCAGCACCTGAACATTGCTGTACGGAGACCAGGCAATTTCCGGTTTCCAGGTATTTATCTGACGGACTTTATTGATCTCTATTTTCAACTTCCGGGGATAATGCCCTGACGATAATTCAATCAGGATGGTATTCCGCTTTTCCTGCTGATCAGTCAGTCTCAGACTCCGCCCCAAGGCCTGGCTGCATTTATCGATCAATCCGAGCCTGAATTCCGGTTTAGCCAGGTAAAAATCCAAATCCACCGAGTAACGATCCAGACCGTGGCATAAACGTAACATCGTACCGCCCCCGAAAATCAGACCCGGCAGGAGGCGCGCTGAGTTCAGTTCATTCAGAACGTATAATTCAAATTGCTCATGGATTTGAAAGGTTTCCATTGTCTTTCCACCAGGTTTTGGTTTTTTCGGGCAGGGCGGCTAGCCATGCCATTAGGCGCGATCGGTCAATATGCCGCCAGTCCAGGGCCCTGAAGTCAAAGGCATAGCGCCCGATGGAGGAAAAATAGATGACGTCTGCCAGGGCTTTTTCCGGTTCTGCCATAAATACGCCATCCCGCAGGCTAAAGCCCTTGTAGTAGTCCGGCTTGATCAAACGGTAAGTAAACTGCTGGTCTCGCACGGGATAAGCGATGCTTCTTTTTTGGGCAACCGATTCAATCGCGCCGCGGTAGAGTTGATCCGAGATTTCATGGTAAAAGACGGCCGTAGACAAAGAGATGTAGGAAGGCACTTGAATCCGGTTGGCAAGGCGCAGTTTTTCGACCAGCGTGAGGTAGCTCCAGCGCTCAGTTAGGATGTAAAGATTGTTGCGAATCCGAATGAACTGACCGGATTTAGTAGAGCGACTGCACAGTACCCGGGCAGATTCAAGGCCGATCCCTTGCACCCGGGCTACATCTCGGACTGAAAACATCAGATCAGGCAATCTCTGCGAATTTATCTGCACGGGCTAAATATACATAATTAATATAAATGTTAACAATATATATTTACTGAATCAGCCCCAATAGCCCGAAATTGAGGAATATTCGCCGTCATTTGGGGTCCCATGTCGGTCACTCGCTGGCCATTCAACCGTCACTCTCTTGCCATTTGTGGTTATGGCATCGTCATGGGGACATTGAAATAATTAAGAATTTAAAATTTAGAATCTTGCCTCGCAGAGACTACTGCTGAGCCTCTTGAAATGAATATTCTGTTATTCTGTCCAAATAAAAATCTTTCGTGTCTTTCGTGGGCTAGAATTTTATGACAATTACAATCCTAGTTTCCCGTGCAAATCTATATAGACTCCGACAGAGAGAATGAAGTTTTGGTCGTCTTTATTGCCATGATCGACGTTCTTAATCGTCTCATAAGTCAATCCCGCATAAAGATACTTTCCGTAATCCGGCATCCAGGTCAGGGTAAGTCCCAGGTCGTTGGTCGTCTCGACCACGCCGGTCGGGAATTTTTCGGAATAACCCTGCGCCACTGTGCAGCTGTCCCAAGGTGAATCCCAGGCTTTGGATAGATCGCCTTCCCCCCGCCTGATCCGGTCAAATTCCAGGGCCACCTGCCAGTTTTTAAAATACTTCCTGACGAGCAGGTTGATCCGGTCGAAATCGCTGCCGAGCTCGTAGCCGATCGGACCGTTGCGGTGCAAAAACCATTCGCTGGGTTCGGTGGTTTTATAGGTGCGGTTAGTAATGGCCGTGTATTCCAGCGCCAGATAGAGACCCGGAATTTTAAGCGGATCAGCAATATCGATACCGACGGTACAACCAATTTCGTTCGGTTCGAGGTCACCGACTTCCTTTTTATCGAATTGAATGTCATCGACTAAAAATTCGGTGTAGGCAATCCAATTGCGGCCGCAATAACCCAGATCGAGGGCTCCCAGGGTATTGCCGTTCAGAGCGGGTCCGTTCATCTGTTCGCCGTGATAGAGCAGGAACGGATTCAGGTAGGCAAATTCCAAATTTTTAGCGCTCCCGCTGTAAAGCAGGGCTTCGGTCAGACCGATCGCCAGATTGCCCAAATAAACGCTCAATCGGTGAGTCGAAAGATAACGCTGGGCGCCATTGACCGGATCGAGTTTGGCAGTCATGGCCTGAAAACTGAGGTTTTTCACAAAAATATCCAGCTTGAAATTGTCCATCGGACGAGCCGCCGCAGATAACAACAGCGAACTCTTGCGCCCCGGCCCGCAAATGATGTAACTGCGCCCGGCCGTTAAACGCATATTCCTACGGGTATACATCAAATAAGCCTGCTCGGTGTAACCCGACATCCCGCGCCATTCTTTACCAATATAACCAGCAGATTCCGTGGCATAGGGATCGAGGGCCATGACGTTGGTGATGCTGAGATTTTTTGTAATTGCCAGGGAGCCAAAGGTTCGCAGTTGCGGATAGAGTTTGGCCGACGGCTGATTCTGAAAATCCAGGTTGAGCTTTAATCCGTATAATAAGCGCGGCTGAGCGCCGGACTGATTAGTGTCGGATTTGGCATAAGATTCTGCGATTTTCCGTAACAGCGATCTGTAAACCGGGTTAATTGTCGCATTAGTCGCCAGGCCGGTTTCTGCTTGGAGCGATTGGGTAATTTGGGTCGTCGAGAGCGGGATCTGGTTCAGATCGATGTCCCGCATATATCCGGCGCTTTGCAGATAGAGCAGATCGTCATAGACTTTTTCATAGGGCGATATGTAATATTGCGCGCCGGTCTGTCCGGCGAATATAAACAATCCCGTCAACATTAATTGAATAACTTTCCTCGTCATATTACTGCAGCCTTCCCGTAATTTTTCTGATAACATGGTATAGTTTAGCGACAGAGAATGAAAGAGGAAAGAAGAATCAATGTACTCATGTCATGTCACTCTGTGGTCATTCTGTAGTCACTCATAGTCACTCCTTGCTTTGGTGGGATCAAAATGAAATAATAGAAATAATCTGTGTTAATCCGAGTTTACTCCATGGAATAGATATTAAAGAATTTATAAGAACATATGGTACAACATATTATTCCACGGGGTCAATCTGGGGTGGCATCTTCCTTACCACTGATTTTTCAGAGAATACCCGGATGGCCTAAATCTATATGGTTACACGATGGTCATTCGTAGTCTTGACTATGATTCATCTGATTAATTGATTGACTATGATTAAAAGATTTTAGGCTTGGTTGGTTATATAATCCTCATCCAATCATACAGTCATGCAATCATTCATCGTCATTGAGACATTGAAATAATTAACCTGCGCACTACTCTTCCATGTCGACGATTGCTCAGTTACCTTTTAATACTTTCGATAATCGGACGCGAATCCAATCCGTCCAGTACATTCATAAGCCGGTATTTGCGTTTATGTTCACTGCGAAGCAGGTTTAAAAGAGGCGGCCATTCAGACGCTCGTCCGGATTTATTCAGTAATTTTTGAATTTTTTTCAAATACCTCCCAGCGGTCTGATAGGCAGAGGGCTTCGTCAAACTTATATGGAATTCAGTAATGTTCTTCCATACTGAAATTGCGATATCGGGATAATCAGTTGAAAGATAATCAGCCGTTTTATCGTATAAACTTTCAGGGTAATAGAACCGGTTATTTTGCCTGTTAGAGCGTTCATACTCCAGCCAGTGTATGGCTTCATCAGGTTTTTTTTCGTGTACGGCAATTTCCAACAGTAGTTCGGAGTTGGGGAATTTTTGTGGTGCTCTTTTCGAAGTCATCGGCAATTCAGGCTCTGGTAGAGGCCAGGCCTTACTCGATTTTTCCGGAAATTTACCTTCTTCAAGAAATTGCCGAATCACCTGGCGCACTATCGACTCATATCCAGCTTTCTCAGCGGCCGACATGAGATCTACAAAAGTATGCAAAGAGGGAGAACAAAAGAACTCACCAGCCCGAATAGCTGCCAGTTCACCCCAGGCTTGTCGTTCGGTTTTTATCTTCACTAACAATTCTAAAAGTTCGCGGGCAATTCCAAAATATTTAACATGAGTCGCATTATAACCTTTTTTAATCCAGGCCTCTGCTTCGGAAATTCGGCCAGTTTTAATCAGTAATTTTACCACGCGTGGATAATTATATGTATTTTCGGCTTCAGTCATACAAAGAGGAATGGCTTCATCATCCCGCCCGGCATTATGCAAGGCGTTCAAAGTCAAATCAATCAGACGGTCGCGATTATACCTTTCGTGATAATTATCTGTATTTGGCTGGAATTCGCACTGATTCAGACGAACTAAAAGCCGACCAGCCAGTTCATCCCAGGCTGTCCGGGGAAACGACTGTTCAAAGAACAATCCCAATCCCGAACAGATTTCATAATCGTCTCCCAATTCAAAATCGACTGCTTTTTCTAATTTATCGGCATCCGCTAAAGAGCATTGAGCCAGGGCTTTGATAACAATTTCCATACATTCCTCGACAGCCACGGCAGTCTCACCCTCATCATTGGACTGCCCGATCTGCTCATTACTCCGTTCAAAGAGAATATCTCCTAACCTGAGTACCTCATCCGGATGTCCGCCGTCGAGTAATTTTTTTAAACCTTTCTGAATGTGAGAATAGTCCGGAAGCTCCCCCTCGTCGTGCCAGGGATCCCACCAGGCGGGTTTATTGCTTACTTCTTTAATCTCCCTATGAATTGATTTTATGAGATGTTCAATCGTTTCCGAATCCGCGTTCTTTTTTTCAATGGAAAGATTATCGTAAAGATCCGGATTCCGAGTAATAGCTTGAGCTAACAGCTGCACTAATTCAGTTTTTGATTTTTTAGCAAGCCGGGATTTTAAATCATTCGGCAGTATTTCAGTTCCAGTATTTACTTTAACATCTGATAAATCATGATCTCCTTCGTAAGTGTCATTACTATTCAGCCATTTTAAGCGACGGTCATCGGGAGGCGCCAGTGGAACCGTCTGACCACTCTTTAACATGGCAATATATTCCAGCACAACCGCCACGGCGTGTTTACAATTATACTCATATGGGCAGCTACATTCGGATATTAATTGACCATCTTTAAAGCAGACGGTAGTTAAATAGGGATGAGAACCATTAACGCTCGCAAGCAAGTGACCATCTGAAGTGCGACACAGATTCCAGACACATCCATCCCGCTGATATTTCTTACCCCGATTTACAATTGTCTCACCTGCCCAATCTTCCAGATCGGAAAAAGTTAATACCAGAAAGGGATCGCTACCTACTTTGTCCATGGCTTTCATCATGTTAAAAATGTTTAATGAAATTTCTATTCATTCCACTCAATTCAACATTTAACATTAATAATTCATAATTCACTTTTTCCCGCCAGAAATCCCTGGATGAATTTTGTACCATTGTAAGTTGTATTAAGACTCTGATTAAAAATATATTTCCTGAGAAGGCCTTCCTGTTCGCAAATATTATTGAACGACCGAATGTTAACC
>JAZDEI010000131.1:0-3425 GCA_043808945.1 Fidelibacterota bacterium
GAACTCCGCGGTTCATGAATTATTCAATTGAAATCATTCCCCTATGAAAATTCCCGGCTATTTACTGTACTGTCTTCTAATGTTGACACAGTATTCCTTTGCGGCTGAAACGCCAGGTATTTACCATATTCCCCCAAAAACGCTGACACAAAACAGTTACGCAGAGATCACCTGCGTGGTTTCGGTCGGCGACTGCCATCTGAAAACCGTGAAAATCTTTCTGCGCAGTGATCCCTCGGCATTGTATAAAGAATTTGCGATGCAATACCGTGACGGTTTCTGGATATTGCCATTGATCCCGGAAATGGTGCAGGGCGACAGTCTCTACTATTTCATTACGGCGGAATTCGACGATTTCGCAGCCGTCGCGTTCCCCACCGAGAAACCGGCTGACGACCCTGTCAAGGTCAAACTCGTCCGACCTAAAACCAAACTGAAGTAACGTCATTCGTCCCAGAAATCATTTGAGATTAACCGCCAGACGGAGTATATTCTTTTCAGATATGCGTAAAAATAACTATTTCGGAAAAAGCCTCTTTACTCTGCTGATCTTTTGCGTTCTGCTGGGCGCGGCGCCTAAAGAAATCTGGGTGCTGGAAATCGATGGCGTGATCAATCCGGTCACGGCCTCTTATGTGCGTACAAACCTGCGCAAAGCCCAGGCGGAGAAGGCCGAATGTCTGATAATCCAGATGGACACGCCCGGTGGACTGATGACTTCCATGCGCGATATTATCAAGAATATCCTCAATTCCAAAATTCCGGTTGTGGTGTATGTCAGCCCGCGCGGTGCGCAATGCGCCTCGGCCGGTGTTTTTATAGCCGTTTCATCCCATTTTGTAGCCATGTCGCCCGGAACAAATATCGGCGCGGCGCATCCGGTTAACCTGGGTGGCGGCGGTCTCGGCGGCCAACCCGACTCAGCCGGTTCCAAAACAATGATTGAAAAAGCCACCAATGACGCCGTGGCCTATATCCGCAGTCTGGCCCGCGAGCGCGGTCGCAATGAAAGATGGGTGGAAAAGGCTGTACGTCAGAGCGTCTCGATCACCGAGACCGAAGCTGTCAGGTACAAGGTCGTGGATGTCGTCGCCAACGATCTGGACGATCTGCTGAAAATTCTCGATGGCAAAACCTTCAAATTACCTAATGGCGAAAAAACGCTATATACGCGCAACGCTACGATCAGATATCGTCCAATCGGTGTTCACCGGCGCATTCTGGACATTATCAGCGATCCGTCTGTGGCATATATCCTGATGATGCTGGGCTTCTACGGACTCTACTTCGAATTTTCCAACCCGGGTGCAATCTTTCCCGGCGTCCTGGGTTCTATTTTCCTGATCCTGGCGTTCTTCGCCTTTCAGGTTCTGCCGATCAACTACGCCGGACTGGCGCTGATCGTGGTCGGCATTGTGCTCTTTATTCTGGAGGTAAAAATCATCAGCTTCGGGCTGTTAACCATAGGAGGGATTGTCACCATGACACTTGGCTCCCTGATGTTAATCGACGTCAATCAGGCCCCTGAATTACTGCGGGCCGTCTCGCTGAATGTAATCCTGCCGATCGTACTTTTCACGGCCGCCTTCATCATCTTATCGCTGACTCTCGCCCTTAAAGCTTATCGCCGTAAACCGACTACCGGCACAGAAGGCATGATCGGTGAAACCGGCCGCGCCATTACCGATATTGAAAAATCCGGCACGGTACAGGTACACGGCGAATACTGGCAGGCCCGGTCTGATACACCGATCGCCAAAGGCGCTGAAATAGCTGTCCTGGCCGTCGACCGGATGACCTTGCTTGTTGCTCAGAAATAATCCATGAAATAATAAAAGAGGAGTATGTTATGAATGTTCCGTTTTTAACCATTGTCGTTCTCGTAGTTTTCCTGGTTTCCAGCTCGATCCGCGTCCTGCGGGAATACGAGCGCGGTGTGATCTTCCGTTTAGGACGATTGATCGCCGCCAAAGGGCCAGGCATCTTTTTCCTGATCCCGATAATTGACCGAATGGTCAAGGTCAGCCTGCGCACCGTCGTTATGGACGTTCCGCCGCAAGACATTATCACCAAAGACAACGTTTCGGTCAAGGTCAACGCCGTGGTCTATTTCCGCGTCGTCGATCCGTCCCGGGCTATTGTGGAAGTCGAGGATTTCCTGTATGCCACCTCGCAATTGTCACAAACGACTCTGCGGAGTATTCTCGGTCAGGCAGAACTCGACGATCTGCTCTCCAGCCGCGAAAAAATGAATACGGAGTTGCAGACAATCCTCGACACGCATACCGATCCGTGGGGCATCAAAGTCTCGCAGGTCGAGATCAAGCATGTCGATCTGCCAACCGAAATGCAGAGAGCCATGGCCAAACAGGCCGAAGCCGAACGCGAACGTCGTGCTAAAGTCATCAACGCCGAAGGCGAATTCCAGGCCTCGGCGCGCTTACTGGAAGCCGGTAATATTCTGAATCAACAGCCTGTCACGATCCAACTGCGTTTCCTCCAGACCCTGCGCGAAATCGCCACGGAAAACAATTCGACCATCATCTTCCCGGTGCCGATCGACCTGTTTACGCCGTTCATCAAACTGCTGGAAGACAAGGCCATTAAGCAGTAGATCAAGTCCTACCACCTATTAGAATGAAAACCTCCCGGGATCGTTTTTCCGGGAGGTTTTTAAGTATTGATATCCCCTATTGTAATCGCGCTATGTATTCAGATCAACCGATGGCAAAACAGTTCACCGTCTTAGTTTCCTTTTGCTTTTCTCTGCGCCACCGGCAAATATTGTCTGACTCCGGCATGTCCGGGATCCAGTTCGAGGCATTTTTGCCAGGCCTTGACCACATCGCTCCATTTGCCCATAACCCAATAGGCTGACCCGAGATTGTAGTAATAATCGGCCTCACCGGGCTTCAGTTTGATTGCCTGCTGATAATCGATAATCGCCGAGGCGTACTGTTTGATTTTTTGATGACAAAATCCGCGCGCCATATAATGGGCGGCATTATCTGGATCAAGTCGGATGATCCGGGTGTAATCATGAATTGCCGACTGATAGCGGTAGCGGCTTTCATTTAATTTAGCCCGAAACAGCAAATTGTTCAGATCCGGATTAAGCTCGATGGCTTTCCCGTAGTCGGCCAGAGCCTCTTTGTATTTATGCATTAGCTCATAACAATGACCACGACTGATATAGGCAACATCAAGCCCCGGATTCATTTCAATTGATTTGGTATAATCGGCAATGGCTTCATTCCAGTGCTGTAGTTGTTCATAACAGGCGGCTCGTTTGGCATAAGCCTCCCCGACGGCCGGATTCAATTCGATAGTTTTGGAATAATCGGCCACAGCGGCCGGGTACTGCTTCATTTCGAAATTGACATTCGCGCGACCGAGATAAGCCGCCGTGAAATCTGGTTTGAGAT
>JAZDEI010000132.1:0-5619 GCA_043808945.1 Fidelibacterota bacterium
GGCCACGAATGGCGAACGTATTTAACGATTTTATTCGGTTTATAAAGGAGGTTCTATGAAGCCCAGATTATTGCTAATTGCGCTTCTCGTCAGTTTGCTCGTTCCGGTTTTCACAAACGGACAGCAATTGTTAAACAATCAATCAACCGTTTCCGAACGAGACCGACTGATTTATAGTTTGAAGTATGCTCAGACCGAACCGGATACTTTTGAGTTTAATTACCAGAAATCGCCCGGACTGGCTTTTGCGATGTCGGCTGTTCTGCCGGGTTCCGGAGAATTCTACGCCGGCGCCAAATATCGGGCGGCGGCTTTCATCGGAGTCGAGATTGTCTCCTGGATAGTTTATTTCAATCGTAGAAATACAGGCCAGAAGATCGAGGATGATTACATTAAGTGGGCCAATTCGCATTGGTCGGCGTATAACTGGTGGGCGAATAGTCTACCATATCCTGGAATTGTTGGACTATCGGATTCTTCAGAAAACTTTGGGTCTCATTTGATTTACTTTGAATATGAAGGCAAGGAATACAAGGCAGAAAAAACTTACCTCAACAATAATTTGCCTGGCTGGGACAGTTATTTACTTAATGGTGATCTGATTCCTGTAAAGACCCGAGATTACTATGAAAACATCGGCAAATATGACCAGTTTGCGAGCGGCTGGGATGATTTTGATGAAATTACTGCCAATATCGATACTAGTAATGTAAAAAATAGCCCGCACCGCTCAAAGTATGTGTATAAGCGCTATGACTCCAATCAGGCGCTGAAAATGGCGACCAATTTTGCGACCGTGATCATGTTCAACCATTTGATCAGCGCTTTCCACGCACAGATTGTAGCCAAACAATACCGGTCGCCGGAAGAAAAAGATTTCAGCTGGCAGGTCGGTTTGGTTACCGACTATACTCAGAAAAATCCGATCAGGGGAATGACTCTTTCACTGGCATTTTAATAAGAAGACAATCCCCGTACTTAGAACAGGAATTACATGAAGAATAATTTGAATTGGATAGGAACGGCGATGGGCGGTCTCATTATCGTTTGTCTGGCTGGTTGCGCCGCCAATAAGCTCAAACCGATGCCGGATTTCGATCAGTATTTTCGGGATGGAGTACAAGATTTTAATAAGAGGAAATGGGACAAGGCGATCGATAAATTTACCCTGGTTATAATTAATACACCTGGCGGCGAATTCGCCGATGATGCCCAGTTCTATCTTGGTGAGTGCTATTTCGGCCGGAAAGAGTATTTACTGGCCATTTCCGAGTATCATCAATTGATTGACCGGTATGCCTGGAGCGAATATGTCGAGCAGGCGGCCTATAAAATAGCGCTATCGGAATTCAAGGCCTCTCCGCGTTATCAGCTCGAGCAGGACAATTCCATCAAGTCCTTGCAGAGTTTTCAGGATTTTATCGACACCTATCCAAAGAGTCAATATATTCCCGATGCCGAGCAGAAAATCAATGAAATTCGTTCTAAACTGGCCCGCAAGCTTTTCGAAAGCGGACGACTCTACCGCAAACTACAGGAATGGCATGCCGCCATTGTTTATCTCGATAAAGTACAGGAATTGTATTACGATACCGAATGGGCAGACAAAGCCCGTCTCGAGAAAGCCTATTGTTTGATTAGACTGCGGGAATTTGATCAGTATAATCTTTTAATCAAGGAAATTATTGCCCGCACGCAAGGCAAGATTGACCAAGCCGCGATTGAATATTTGCGTGTTTCGTACCGGAAAGAATTAACAAAGGTTGAGAAAGAACAACACCAGAGAGCAGATTGAAAGTATGTCTCTTCGGCGGAACCTTCGATCCACCGCATAACGGGCATCTGCTAATTGCCCGGGCTGCCCGGGAGATTTTCCAACCAGAGCGGATCATTTTCATTCCGGCTAATATCGCTCCCAACAAAACCGAAAAAATCCATTCAGCCGCCGGGCATCGTATTAGGATGCTGGAATTGGCCTTGCTGGATGAGCCCGCCAGTGAGGTTTCAGCCATCGAACTGGAACGCGGTGGAATTTCGTACTCGATCGATACGATTCGGGCCATCAAAACCCAGAATAATCTTAGCCGCTCCGATTTGCTTTTTCTGATCGGGGCCGACAGTCTGCTGGAATTGTCTACCTGGCGGCAACCAGAGGACATTTTGACGGAAGCGCAGGTCGTGGTGGCGCGCCGGCCAGGTTTCGACCCGGCGAAAGTTAAGCCGGAATATCTCGAAAAAGTTCTTTTCTTTGAGTCGCCGCTGATTCCGCTTTCCTCCTCCGGAATCCGGGAAATCGTCCGCAACGGCGGCCGGATTGACGAACTTGTATCACCCGCCGTCGGGGAATATATCCGGACAAACGGACTGTACTAGATTTACTGCACTTCGTTATTTTACAAAGTCGAGAAACAATTAAAATATTTCTGATTGAAATTATTTATGAAAACGATAATGATAGTCTTTGGGAAGGTCCAAGTATAACAAATCACTCCATCCTAATTAATGTAATTAATAACAAGGGTTGATTAGTATCTAAAAAAATTTGCTATATATATATTTTGTGTTAAATTTCCTTCGTTTGGAGGCTAAAAAGCAATGTGTGTGCATTTAACTTTTGAGTATAGAAAAGCCGCTCAATGCCTGAATTATTTCGCTATTCAGGAGGGTGGGAAGATCAATAAAATGAAAGCGTTGAAGCTGGTTTATTTTGCAGATCGTTTTCACTTGCGGAAATATGGTCGTCCGATCACTAATGACGAATATTTTGCAATGAAAAAAGGTCCCGTTCCATCCAACATAAAAGATATTTGTGAAATGAATGACATTTTCTTCGAAGATAAGGAAAAAAACTACTACAACCGATTCTTGTCTCGTGTCAATAAATATGAATACCGTTCTATAGCACCATTAGATGCTAATGTATTATCTGAATCCGATGTCGAAGCACTCCAACATGTTTGGAAAGCTCTTGGCTCTAGAGATCAATATGAACTTGCCGAGATCACTCATCTTTACCCAGAATGGATGAAACATGAAGAGTCCTTAAAAACCAATCCCCGGATTCGAATGAATATTGAAGATTTTTTAGATGATTCTGGTCGTGAGCCAGTTCGTTGTTATGAACTTAATAAAGATGAAAAAGCCGATCGTATTGATCAGTTAAAGGAGCGTTCACACATAGAATCACTCTGGGATTAAACTGTGATCAATATTCCAGAGGTAGTTCGGATAAAAGCATCAATCCAGACCGGTTCTGTTTATTATTTTCCTGATGAACACCTGACATCAAAGGATCCTCATTATTTTATTGTGATTAATATTAATCCTTTGACTGACTCAATTTTACTTTTACTCTGTGTATCATCTCAGATTGAAAAGGTCAAGAACCGTTGCAGGAATAATCCAGAAACCAGTGTAATGATATTTAAAAATGAATATGAACCTTTACAGAAAGATTCAATTGTCAATTGTAACGATATTTTCCAAATAAGTATTGATCAATTGATTGCTAAACTTCAGTCTGGTCAGTTAAAAATAAAACCTGAAATGGACCAAAAAATCATTGAGAAGTTCCATTTGGCAATCTTTCAAAGTTTGCAAGTATCCCTCGAAATAAAAAAGATTCTTGGGTATGAATAATTTTGATTCAGAATATTATCTGTGCAATGATTTTTAACATTGATATTGCAGAGTATTAGTTCATTAAATCAAAATCCAGTAATAACGATTTGTATATCTTTGACGATTATTTGTCACTAAACTCACTGTATAAATAATTTTTTGAATACTATACAATTTTAGCAAAGCGGTTTTTAGAGTAATTTATTCAGTGAATGCTTCGACCTCAACCTTAAAACGTGAACTCAATATCTGGCACGTGGCCGCCCTGATTCTCGGGACGGTAATCGGCTCTGGCGTCTTCATTAATCTGCCGATCGTGGCCCGCGTGAGCGGCTCTCCGTTGATGGCGATTCTGGCCTGGCTGATCGGTGGATTGATCTGGTTGCCGCAGTTGCTGATCCTGGCGGAAATGGCAACAGCTTACCCCGAAGAGGGTTTCGGCTATTTGTATCTCAAGAAAGCCGGCAGTCCGGCGCTGGGATTCCTGTATGTCTGGACGGTTTTCTGGACGAGCGATACGCCTTCGATTACGATCATCGCTCTGAGTGCGGTCTCGGCTTTATCGGTCTTCTGGCCGGTTTTGGACGGAACGATTTATACTAAATTGTTCGCGGCTTTGATAATCATCATCTTTACGGCTGTGCATTACCGCAGCGTCCGTAAAGGCGGCGGTTTGCAGATTGTCCTGACGATCGCCAAACTCGCGCCGCTGGTTCTGCTGGCAGTGCTCGGTGTGATTTATTTTAAAACCGACAACCTGTTGACGATTTCAAATAACACAGCCGAACAGGGTGGTTTTATCAAATTGCTTACGGCCGGTGTGGCGGCGACGATCTGGTCATACGCCGGATTCACCAATGTGCTTTATATGACCGGCGAAATTCAAAATCCGGCCAGAGTAATTCCGCGCAGTCTGATTCTGTCGATCGGATTTGTTATGTTAGTTTATTTACTAATCGCGCTGGCGACCAATGTATTGATGCCATATAATGAATTAGTTGCCGCCTGCGGAAAATTTGCCAATCCATTTCTTTACCTGCCGGCTTTTGCACGCTTCGCAGCCGGATTTCTGGCGATTGCCGCTTTTATCAGCATGGTCGGTTGTATCAATGCACTGATCATGGTTCAGCCACGCATCGAATATGCCATTGCCAAAGACGGTTTGTTTTTCAAACCGTTTGCGCATGTCCATCCGCGTTTCAATACTCCGGATTATTCGATCCTGTTCCAGTCCGGGCTGGCGATTGTCCTGCTGTTTATCGGTGGCATCGAAGCCCTGCTGGGTTATTTTACATTATCGTATCTTCTACAAAACGGCATGGTCTATGCGGCGATCTTGTGGCTGCGTAAACGTGCTGATTACCGGCCGACTTTCCGCTCGCCGCTTTGGCTGGCGATGACGATTCTGGCAGTCGGCACGCAGATTTATCTGGTGTATGGAACGTTTGTGGCCTATCCGGCCGGTGGGGTGATTTCAGCGGCGCTGCTGATTGTCACCGGCCTGCCGGCTTATTATTATTTTAAGCGCCATCAGACTCCGACCGACTCTTCTAAATCGGTCTGATTGTCGTTAAACAACCTCAATATTTTTATACTGTCGTTAATAGAGAAATCTATCTGTGTCTATCTGCGTAAATTCGCGGCTAATAAACCTACCGGCGCGGATTGCCGGACTTCATCGAGAGCACGCGTAGAATATCTACCGCCGAGAACATTGTCAGGCGTTCGCGGGCTTCTTTGATGCCGAAATGGGCAACCTCGCGCACTTCCCGGATCAGCGGTAACATTCCGGCTGAAACCAGTAAGCGGACAAGAGCACTGACCATCAGCACCAGCGCCAGCACCGAAAAATTGTGAATCCGGAACGGCAAGTCAGCAATTTGTCCGCCGATCAAGCCACCCAGAAACATCCCAACGCCGTTGAAGATGTTATAATAAGCCACACAAATCGCCATACGTTGGCGGGTCACCGCGTCGTAGATAAAATTGACGGTCGTC
>JAZDEI010000133.1:0-7508 GCA_043808945.1 Fidelibacterota bacterium
GGGCGGGCCACCGATTATCGAAACTATATTTAGTCGCTGTCAGTATGAGGTACACTGATTTTAAAGCAACCTGGCGATGCCGCTACACTAATACCGGCAGTAAAGCCTCTTTGGCCGGTCAGCGGCAAATCGACATTCCGATAGACGGCATAGATAAGACTGCCCGCTTTTCTTTGCTCTCGACCAAATCAGTTTTAAAAGACCTTTCAGTCACTGTTTTCCGGGATAAATTCACATACTATATCGACAACAACCGGCCGGTTACAACTGATTTTGAGTCGCTCGGTGATGGTAATTTTAACCGCTCCGGCGCCGCTCTGACCAGCCGGATAACACAACGATCCTGGGAATTCACCGGTGGACTTTCCGGAGCGCGATACGATTTCGAGGCTTTCCTGCGCACCCCGGTACTTGGATATTACTTATTTTGGCCGATCTCACATTCGGCCGAGGTGAATTTGTCCCGCGGGCAGTCTTTCGGTCAGCAGATTGGCTTCGATAAAAACTTAATCTGCCAAAATTTTAAATTCCTGGCAGGCGGGCAATATACTCACACTCTTTACGATTTCTGGATCGAGGGAACAGCCGACCTGATGCTCGGCATCGAATCGACTCCGCTCGATTATCCGCTTAAATATAGTTTAAGCCTGTTTGATTTTCATGCCGAAGCAATCTGGCAGAAGGGGCCATTTGCCCTGAAATACATTTTTCGGCAGATGATTCCTTTCGGCCGGCGCTTGGATAACAGTCCGATTCATTTGGTCGAGAGAACAGCCGGCTATGAATATGCCAATCGCGGCGGGCAACAGCATCAATTCAATTTTAGTGTTTATTTTTAATCGCCGAACATTATCGAAGCCGTTCTACAGACAGTTTTATATCGTGCATCTTTAGGTTTCATTGGCAAATTCATTTGACTGATTACAAAAATGTTTGTACCTTGCGCGGCAAGATGATTATCCGGAATAAAAACAGGAGCCGCAGAAAATAACATGAAGGCCTGGATTCTACCGGCCCTGACCGCGCTGGGCTTGTGGGGATTTTGGGGATTTCTGCCCAAGATCGCGACCAAGTACATCGATCCTAAAAGCGCACTCGTTTTACAGGCGATCGGGTCAATGCTCGTCGGAGTAGGCGTGTTGATTACCCTGCACGATCATTTTCAATGGCAGGCGACCGGTGCTTTCTGGGCAATTCTGACAGGCGTATTCGGCATGCTGGGTTCGCTGTTTTTTCTGCAGGCGGTCAGCCGTGGTAAAATTTCCGCCGTAGTCACGGTCACAGCGCTTTATCCATTAATCAGCATTGTCCTGGCACTAATATTTTTAAAGGAGCCATTTGGTCTCAAGCAGGGGCTGGGAGTGTTATGTGCTTTGACCGCCCTGATATTATTTTCAACCTGAAAAGAGTATAAATATGATCGGAAAATTAGAAATCGCCCAAAACTGGTTGCCACGTTACACCGGTATGCCACTTAATAAATTCGGTGATTATTTTCTTTTGACCAATTTCAGGAACTATGCGACCAGTTTCTGTAAAATGTTCGACTGCGATTTGTACGGTGAAAATTATCCGATGCAGGCCGCTACGAACTCGACCGGATTGACTATTATTAATTCCGGGATTGGTTCGCCGAATGCCGCGACTATTATGGATTTATTGGTAGCGGTGCGGCCCAAAGGTCTGCTTTTCCTCGGCAAATGCGGCGGCTTAAAAAAATCCACGGAACTTGGGCATTTTATCCTGCCGATCGCCGCGATCCGCGGAGAGGGGACAAGCGACGATTATTTTCCTCCGCAGGTGCCAGCCCTGCCGTCATTTAAATTGCACAAATTCGTTTCCGAGATCATCGTGCGGAGCGGTTTCGAATATCGCACCGGAGTAGTTTATACCACCAATCGCCGGGTTTGGGAACATGACGAGGTTTTTCATCAGCGCCTGCGCGACATGACCTGCATCGCAATTGATATGGAAACCGCTACGATCTTCATTGTCGGACATTACAATGAAATCGCCCGCGGCGCTCTGCTTTTAGTCTCGGATGTGCCCACGACTCCAGAAGGCGTAAAAACCGAAGAGTCGGATAAACATGTGACCGCCGAATGGAGTCAAATCCATCTGCAAATCGGTATCGAAGCCATGACGCACATCGGCGAACAGGGCGAACCAATTAAGCACTTTCGGTATTAAACTAATTTCAGAATACCGATGATTTACTTTTTGAACATAATGATGCTGGTTCTTAGCCTCATTTACGGTGCAATTTTATTCTATCTTTTAATCGGCTTAAAAAATTTACCGCGCAATGAAAAACGGCGTACTCAAAATACACTCCGGATAACGATTGTCATCGCCGCCCGCAATGAAGAAGACTATATCCGGGATTGTGTTTTGTCTGTCGCCAAACAAAATTATCCGCGGCAGAATTATGAAATCGTCGTGGCAAATGACCGCTCAACAGACCGGACCGGAGATATACTGGCGGAGTTATGCACAACAATCTCAAATCTTCGGGTAATCACAATCGAACAGGTACCGGACGGCGTCTCACCCAAAAAACATGCCCTGCTCATGACAGTCAAAATCGCCAAATCTGATTTTATATTATCAACCGATGCCGATTGCGTCCATCAGCCTGACTGGCTTAGCAGTTATGCCGGATTGATTAACGAGAATGTCGGTGTCGTTCAGGGAATGACAGTCTTTAAAACAATTGGCTATCGTTCAAAATGGGAAAAAACCTGGCAGAAGATGCAGGCAATCGAATTTGATTCTCTTCAGCTAATACCGGCCGGGGCAATCGGTCACAATATTGGATTAAGCGGAGTCGGGACTAATCTTTTATTCGCCCGGGAGCTTTATACCAAATACGAAGAGGAAACTTTGCGGAAAAATATAGTTTCAGGCGATGATTTTTTTATCGTTCAAATGGCGCAAAAATATGGTTACCAATTGAAATTTAATCTCGCCCCGGAATCTATCGTCGAGACTTATCCGGTCCGGACTATCCGGGCTGTCATTGACCAACGCGCCCGCTGGGGTTCAAAAGCCACAAAGGGTTCGACGGACGTTTTACAGGTTACCATTCCTATTTTCATCTACTATCTTGGACTGTCGCTCTATCCTTTATTAATATTTATCAACCCGGTTGTCGTTTTTTACCTGATCCTGTTTTGGTCGTGCAAAACTATTTTGGACTGGATATATTTAAGTACAGGCTATCGGTTATTAAAATTAAATTTTCCTATAGGTTATTTTCTGCTAATGGAGATAGTGCATACTCCGTATATTATCTATTGTTTGATAAAAGGTGTATTGGTTGGGTTTAATTGGAAGGGCAAGCATTATTCAGTTGAAATTTAAAAGTACTAACGACCGGGGGCATTATGTTATTCTGCTGTTAGTCAGTTGTTTTTTGCTGATAAGAATTTCTATGGCCGGCCAGCTCCATGTACCCCTCCATGATCCGATTTATCAATTTATAGACCGGATGGTCACCGCCGGTAATCTGCCTGGTTTTTTAAACGACACCCGGCCTCTCAGGCGCGATGCCATTGCCGAATGTCTGGCGAAACTGTCGGTAAATCGGGACCGGCTCGGTCGGGTCGATGCGGCTTTGTTAGACGAATATATCGCTGATTACCGTTCTGAATTGACTGAAGATCATTTTTTTGAAATCGCCGATGGCAAACAGAGCTGGTTTGGCTTCCGTTCGCCCAAAACGTTTTTAAATGGTATGGATTCTCTTTTTCATTACCGCGACCGGCGCGAGAAACAACATCTCCTGGTTTATGAAACCCCGGAAAATTTGGTTTGGTTTGACTGGGATGAGATGGTTCGTTTCGAGACTAAAAATGATCTGCCCCGCTTGATTACTCAGGATGCCGTCCGGTTTTCGGCCCAGGTCGGTAAGCATTTCTCGGTGTATTTCGACGGTTATCGGTACTTGCACCTGACTCGTCCGGGATTTACTGACGCGCCTGCCGAGTACAAAGGCGGTTATTATGCCGACAATTTCGAAGGCGGTATCACCTTTAATTCCTTCGATTACAGCAACGCCTATATGCAGTACGAAAGCCCGGCCGCCGGGACATTTATTCTGGCAAACGAACCATTACTGTGGGGACAGGGCAGTACCAGTATGGTACTATCGGAAAACGCTTCTGCATTTCCATATGTCGGTTGGCAAAAGAAATTTGGTCGCCTAAAATTCACTTTCCTGCATGGCTCCCTTATACCAAATGCGGTTAATATTGACTCGTCGACCGGCGAAAAAACCTACGCCCGCAAATATATCGTTGCCCACCGCTGGGAGATGGCCGTATCGCAGAAGATGAACTTCATTTTCTCGGAATTATACATTTATGGCAAACGTTCGCCGGAACTGGTCTACATGATTCCACCGATTCTGCTCTGGCCGACTCAACACAATTTGCGGGACCGCGATAATGCCACTATGGCTTTCGAGTTCGAATACTTCCCGTTCCCGGGATTAAAGTGCTATTCATCCATTTTTCTTGATGAACTAACCATCTCTGAACTGCCCAATAAATATTGGGCCAATAAACAGGGTTACCAGGCCGGCCTCCATTTTGTACCCCGTTTAATTCATCGGGCGACTGAATTGCGGCTGGAGTTTACCGCCGTTCGTCCCTGGACTTATACTCATTATTTCGACTACAACACTTTCACTCATGAGGGACAATGTCTGGGATTCTATGCCGGACCCAATTCTCAAAACTGGCTTTTGGAGAACCGCTGGCAAATGACTAAAAAGTGCGGCCTTCTGCTCAGTATAAATTCACTGCGCCACGGTGTTAATCCGTTGGACGAGAATAATGAATATTATTATCCGATCGGCGACGACGCCAACCAAAACTACAATCTTCGGAATGAAGATAATGACCAAAATACTGATTGGTTGATGGGCGATATTCACACCACGACTGATTATAAAATCGGTCTGAACTATACCTGGCGCAAGGAAATCATCTTCGACTTATCTGCGATCTGGCGTCAAACCGACAATGCCGGTGATTTCTTGACGACCTTTCAGATTCGCTTCGATTACTAAGAAATCCGGAAGCGACGATACCCGACAATATCAGCGGTTTTTGCCCCAGCCCAGATTGTTTCCCCAGAAACTCATTATACCCATAAAAACGATATAGGGCATTTGCAGGCAAAACCAGGCAAAAAATGATTTCATCAATTCCGGCTTGCGATAAATCCGCACCGTTTTCGCAGCTAAAAAGCCTTCTCCGATCAATTTCAGAACCACTGCCATGGCGAGAGGATAGACCGGCAACAAACCTGCCAGCCAAAGGACAAGATAGACCAGGGGAACCAAATTAGCCAGAAACGTTGCCAATACCACCGCGAAAAATACCCGATTCAAATTATGCATATAATTGGCCTCACTCGCCCAGCGAATTCGTTGGCGGAGAAAACGCCCCGCTTCGGCCACCGGTTCGGTCTGTACCCAGGCAGATTCTTCGCCCGCAAAGACGACCTTCGTGCGAGTGCGCTTTTGCATAACCTGCATGAAAAGTGAGTCGTCACCGCCGATCCGGTCGCGCAATAGCATATATCCGCCGGCTTTCTCGAATAATATTTTTCGGAAAGCCCAGTTCTGGCCACTGCACGCCCATGCAAAACCAAGATTGATGGAGCCCTGCGCCGCGGCCATCAATTGTAAATAATCGAAAGCCTGAATACGCGTAAACCAATCCCGGTATCGAATGGCCGAAAACCCGACGACAATGCCGACTTCATCGGTAAAATATGATGCCATCGTCCGCACCCATTTATTTCCTAAAATACAATCCGCGTCTGTCGTCAGGATAATTTCACCGTGCGCGGCCCTTATCCCGATGGCCAGGGCGGCTTTCTTATGATGGAAAGGAGTATCCTCAGTCAGCGTGGTAAATATATGCAGATTGGAATGCTGATCGGCGGCGGCGTGCAGAATTGCCAGAGTTTCGTCTGTCGAATCGTTGTCGATAATGATTACTTCGAATTTATCGGGCGGGTAATCTTGCCCTATGAGTTGTTCGATCACTCCCGGCAGCTTTGCGGCTTCATTTTTAACGGCTACCACTATGCTGACAAACGGGAAATCTGACGAACGTGACATTGCCGGAAACCTCAATCCCCGGCGAAACAATACCAGGCTGCCCAGGTAAATCGCCATGCTGACGACTGCTATTATGTGAATTATCGTCATTCTGAATTCTTATTCATTCCGTCCGCCCGGCATTAAAATAATCCGGCAGGTTTTCGATCAGCACCACATCCTCGCTTTTTTTAACAACCGGCGTAACCGCGGCAAAGAAGCGCATCCCGATATAAAAGCATAATGAACCGGCGGCGATAATTAACGGATTTACATGACCATGCCATTCATAAAAACCGGCCGGAGCCGTCTGATGTGCCCCCCAGATCGACCAGCCATTATTAACGGCATGGATAATGAACGACGGCCAGATCGAATTACTCCGCCAGGCCATATAACCCATGAAAAGCCCCATCAGGTAAATCTGAACGCCCCACCACGGATTAAAATGAATCAGTGCAAAAACCAGCGCCGAAAGCAAAACCGACCGGGTGACATCATTCTGCCGATATTCCAGAATGCGTTGGAAAAAACCCCGGAACATCAGTTCTTCGACTAACGGTGCGGCCAGTACGATTACTCCGATTACCAGAATGGCCGACTGCCAGTTGGTTATTTTGATAATTTCTCCGACCTGAGTAAAACTCTCCGGCAACGGTAAAATAATTTGCACGATCCGATCCAGTTCGTCGATTATAATAGTCAATCCGGCCGCGGCGACAGTTGCGGCTACCAGTGAAACCGGGGCGACTTTTCTGATTCGCAGTAGTTCGCCCAGGTTAGTGCGCAGACGCCACGCCCAGAAAATAATCGGTATTGGCAGAAACAATTCCGAAATCAGCAAAACCAGCTGGGTTATTGTTTTCAGGTCGCCTTGCGAATAATAAACCAGGATTACGATCGACACCAACGATGCGCACAGTAGCCCCATAAGCAATAATCCGACTGCGGTTTTTATACGCGGAATAACTATAGGCATACGCGCGGTCATCTGTAGTCTAACCGATCAAAATACATCTGATTCGTGTCTTCGGGAAATATTACGATTCACCGCAATTTATTCCCCGGCGGCGGATTTATTGGGAAGCAATTTTTTCACCTGCGCCCGGATATGCGGCTTTTCGCTGGCCTTAAACCCCCGTTTATAAAAAACCACCCGGCCATCAGTGTCAATGCAAACCAATGTCGGCGTGATGTTAGCTTCATATTTTTTGGCAACCTGCCCGTAGCGATCGATCAGCACCGGAATTTTATACTGCATTTTCCGAATATAATCCTTCACGATCTGGGGTTCTTCATTGACATCAACCAGAAAAAACGAAACTTGCGGGAACTCGGCTTGCAGGCTGTCGAGAAATGGAATTTCCTGGCGACATGGGATGCAGGTCGTGGA
>JAZDEI010000134.1:0-8572 GCA_043808945.1 Fidelibacterota bacterium
TCCCGGTTGCGTAAACCGACATCAATCCGTTTGACACTGGCCAGGGTCGGCTGACCATAAATGATAATTTCCCGACCGGTATATTTACCATCTTTATCAAGTTCCTTATAATGCCGGATGATTACTCCGGAGGAATTGGAATAAATAGTAAACTCGCCATTTCCCGTATAATCATCTGCGGAGTTAAATTGTTTCAGGGAGGTTAAAAAATCCAGGTCGATTTCCATCTCATTTTCGGTATCCCAGCCCGGATAAATCGGCTGGCGGTACTCGTAATAGCTCGTAGTTGCCGGCGCAGTATCATATATTTTACCGAATCTGATAAAAAACTGGAGGGGCGTTTCTTCGTTCTTCGAAAAATAATGGCCACCTGCATTCAAACTATCACTACCATAGATAAAGAGTTTCATCGTCTTATAAGTGATATAACTGGCGTTCTCCGTGAGCTCTTTTTTAGCGGCGCACAATTCGCCCTTATATAAACCCTCGCCGTCTTCCGGCAGACTGAGCACCAGAGATTGTTCTTTGGCGCGCGTCTGGGTGACCTGATCGTATTCACCCTGAACACCTTTGGGGGCATCATAAATATCCGGATTGTCTTCAGAGTTAATTACAGATAATGAGAAGGAGGCTTCTTTGGTCACAAAAGAAGCTGTATCGTCAGGAGCGATACCCAATTCTTCCCATTCGTTGCCGACCAGTTCGACTTTGGCGATGTAGACCGAATCTTTACCAGCCAATCCATCGAACCACAGACGACAGGCACGGACACTCTCCCAGGTCACATCTTTACCCGTGGCATCTTTTCTGAATTCCGTCAATGGAACACGATATAGTTTCCAGCCGGTCGCTTTATTGGATATATACGTTTGACCGGCGATATATTCGTTCGAGGCATCCGCCAGATCAAAATCTGCCGTAAAATAATCATTGTCCGTATCGATCGCATAATTATTATTCAGGTCTTCCGAATCCGGATACAGGCCGTTGGCATCTTTAGAATTTCCCTCGGTGCCATTAATATGACTATAATCGCTGGAACCTTCCGAATATTTCCAATTATCGGTGTGGGGATCGCCGGGATCGCGACCGTATTCTTTCAGCCGCTCATCGCCATATCCAAGCGTACCGTATTTTTGTGTTACGATCGTCTCGCTTTCATCAACCTGCCCATCAAGACCGGTGTCTTCATTATCATCCAGCAAACCATTGCCCATGGTCAATCCGGCTTCCGCCCGATCTTCGGAATCAAGCTTATTATTAGGAATCTGATCTTCACTAATTTTCCCAAGATCGATATGCAATGTACCGGAGTTGCCTTTGATCCAGATATCGACGTATTTTGTATTGGATTGATCATAGTAGCTTTGCGGGAAGTAGTAAGTGATACCGCCCCAGGCAGATTGTTTGGGTGAGATTCCGTCGCTAACGGCGATCGACCAGTTTGGATTGACACTCATAACCAATATTTCAGTGATGGTATTCTGAGCGGTAGTGCTGACCTCTTTATCGGGCCAGATGCTGGTAGTGGCAACTCCACCGTAGGGATTAAACCAGAAAGCGTAGCCCCGTTCATTGTTCGTTTTATTGAATGGCGTCGAGGCCTGAGCCCAGTAACGCCGCATAATCGGCGGTGCGGTAACGCGCTTGGAACCTTCGAAATCATCGATAAAACCGACTCCGTTCGGGTCGCCGGTATCCTCATTGGATAGAGTGTTCGGATTTGGTAAAACCTGGGCTATTTCACCCTCAACATCGATTGACGATTCAGTACTGGTACTGACTAATGGTAACCAATTCACCGCCCTGGTCAGAAAAGCCAGCTTTGAGTTGTAGCGTCCGTTCAGATCCCAGATGATATTGCGCATCGGTTCATATCCGACCTCGACCTTTTCATCGACCACCGATTGCCCAAAGTAAAGGGCCGTGCCTCCAATGTAACAATTGTCACCGAAATCATATTGCGCTCTGGCTCCCAGGATGGTCTTTTTATCTAACTGAAAAAACTGATTCTTTTCATATTTAATTTCCAGTTTGGCATCCGGATTAGTCGCTTCGGAAGTTAAAAGTGTCAGTGTTCCCGAAAAATAATCAATCGAATAATCGACATTGCGGGTCAAAGTCTGGTTATTCAGAGTGACGGATTCGCTATTTTCAATGACCATGGCTCCCAGGCTGATTATCGAACTGCGGTTCTGGTAACTGACGGAGATAATAAATTTAGTTTCTCCGTAGATATCGGAATCCGTCAGATTACTATCGTACATCGCCGAGCAGTTATAAATCCTGCTGAGATTCGGATTACGCGTTCCGTTTGCGTCCGAAGAGTCATATTGAAACGGTCGCAGGAACGGAAACCACAATTCGCCTGATATGAGGTTCAGGATAGCGCCGTTGTCCTGATCTATGGTTCCATCCGGAGTCGGATTGTTGTTGTTATCTTTCAGGTCGAGTCCGAATAATTCCAGAAAGTTTTTACCGGAGACCCGATCATAGTTTTCATCACCCGCACCGACAGTGTAGATGATATCCAAAGCGAAGCCATCTTTATTAATGCCTGATGCCCCCAGGTAATAAACGTTTTTAAATTCCAGGTCCCAGCACGGATGGCTGGGATTCATCTCCTCCGGTTTGATTAGTTTCAAAACGATATCGGCTGACGATGTATCTGTCCGATCATAATCCCCGTATTTTGCACCGGCCAGTTCATAGGCAACAGCCAGGACTTCATTACTCTGCAGTTGAGTCGCCATCCGGATATATCCCATCGTCACATCAACGTAATAATCTTTTGATAATTCAAGTAGTTTAAAAATGCGTCTTTCTTTATATGTGCTATCTGCTATCATATTGTTTGGATCGACATAAGCAGTGCCTTTAACACAACCGGCGGTTTCGACCGTCTGGGATTTGTAAACTTTCAGATTAGTGACTGCTCCTCTCGGATCAGCACGGAAAATCTGATCGGTCTGATAACCTCGGTACATATTTTCGCGAAACAGCGAATCAAGATAAAAATAGAGATTACGGCGATATTCGTGTTCTTTGATACTTATTTTCGAAGTCTGCGCGCCGCCGTCAACGCTTAATTTTTCTTTCTTGCCCTTTTCAACGCTGGCAATCGCCGTCACGTTGATACCGCCGAATTTCATCAGAGATTTCAGGCCGAAAAGACCGTTATTCGTGCCGGAAAAAGTTACAAATTGGGTACCCGGTAAAGATAACGCGACGTTACCGGCCTCGATTTTTTGAACAATATCATCTTCTTTGCCGGTATAAATGATTTTCAGATTATTTTCAAAATCGAAGTCACGCTCGCTGTCCTGATCGACCAGAATGCTGATTCGGTCGCCAATCTTACCTTCAATACTTAGTTGTTGTTTTTGGTCTACGATAAAACTCGTTGATGTACTGGCGGAATAACTGCTCCTCACCTGTGAACTGTTCTGACTTTGCAGACGCCCGTTAATATTGACATTACCGGAAACCCGCAGAGCAACGTGTTGGCCGGCAATATCGGCGCCAATCAACTCAATTTTTTCACTCCCACTCCCGGTCGTTTCAGCCGTTTTGGCCAAACTCGCCTCAACAAATTTGGTATGCCAGTTCATACGCCGCTTCATGTCAAAGTATCTGTTCACCGCGATGCCTACCGGGTCCAGCACGACCGCACCGTTCAGATCCGCTGTAAAAATGAAATTCTGCCCGGACTTGTCTAAATTTCGGGCGCTTTTCATCCCGGAAAATTTAATCGGTAAAATATTGCGATTCAGATATGCAAAATTCGGAGAAATCAACGAAAGCCCCCTTTTACTTTCGAGCTGAATCGGAACAAACCGGCGGGCAAGCCAGTCGACCTTCATGGAAAATACCGTCGGACTTTCGTCGGCGCCGAAGCCCCTGACAAAAATCCCCAAAATAAAAAATATGGGTATAATATATCTTTTGATCAGATTGATTTTAATTGGACAGCCTTTTTAATATATTGGTTATATCGAACCGGAGATTACTTCGGAAAGGGTAACAATTCTAAAAAGCACCTCAACAATTGTTAATTAGAAATTTATCATTAGTCTTTAGTGTCGCAGATAATCGCCTAAAGGCCTGTCCGCGATGGCTGATCGCGTTTTTGGCAGCCAAATCCATCTCAGCAAAAGTCCGGTCGATCGACGGCACGTAAAAAACCGGATCATATCCGAATCCGCCTTTACCGCGTACATTCCGTAAAATTATCCCATCAATGCGTCCCTCTTCCGTAACCATCATGTCCGGGCGATAATAAACTGCAACGCATCGGAAATGCGCTTGTCGTTCGGAATCCGGAATGGATTGCATGACTTCGAGCAGTTTGGCGACGTTTTGAGCATAGGTTGCCTGTTCTCCGGCAAAACGCGCAGAATAAACGCCCGGTTGTCCGTCCAAAGCATCCACTTCCAACCCGGTATCATCAGCTATAGTCGGCAATCCAGTAAATTTAGCTACCATACTTGCCTTCTTTAATGCGTTTTCAAAGAGGGTGTTCCCATCCTCGACGACCTGAGGACAATCGGGAAACTCATCCAGCGTATGTATGATCAGCGCCGGCATCTGAAATGCCTGCTTGATTTCACGGACTTTATCTCGGTTGTTGGTAGCTATCAGAATATTCATTTAAGGTCATTATAAAATTTTTAAAAAGGCTGGGAATGTTATGCAAAAATTAAATGAATGTCAAGCCTCGGCTTACGGAAGGTACAAATAAAAAACCGGCCCGCAGGTTTTACTCCGGACCGGTTTTGATTTGAATCAATTCTGTAAAGGTCTAATCGCGATGCCGGACCGAGACCACTCCGGCCGTCCTGACGTTCTCCGCACTGACTGTGCCGGTATAAACGATTTTCGCGGCACCCGCGGCACTCCCGGTCAATTCTCCGCCATCCATTTTTAACTGAATATACCCGGCGCCGTTTACATCTAATCGGGCATTTTTAACTGAACTATCGTATAAATCGATCTGCGCCGCGCCGTTACAGTTAAGATACAGATCGGTGATGACATTTCCCCGCCCGCGTAATTTGCTGGCGCCGTCGAGTTTAATTTTCAATTGATTGCAGGTAAAATCCTCTACTTCGATCAGGGCGGCATCAGCGGAGGAAATGCGCTCAATAACCGGCATTGTAATAAGCGCTTCCAGATCGCCTTTCCGACGAATACGGGTATGGTTTTCAAACCTCAGGCGACCTCCGGTTACTTCCACTCTGGTCCTGTCCAGTACATGCTGGGGCGCCGAAACTTCCACGGCGTACTTTTCGCCCTGCCTGATTGTCACGGTCCAGTTATCATTGATCTCGATTTCCTTGAAATCCCGAAGATCATACTGTGTGACGACTCTTTGCTCCAGACTATCATAGCTATCGTCTCTTGTCAGGCTTTTATTCAGCAGAATCAGGCTGACGATCAATAATAAGACAATCAGCGTTACGATTAAAAGCCCGCTGCCAAAAAGGATTTTATTACTGGTTTTCATAAACTGCCTTTCGTTTTAAATTGGTTATATAATTGGTTCAGTTCTTCGAAACCGATCTCGAGTAAATCCATGATTTTAAACAACCGTGGAAGTGTATTCTGGACGAAATCGGCGTGTTTGATCCGGCGCGTCCCGGCCAGGCCACCTTCAGCCACAAAAAAACCGATCCCGCGCTGATTATAAATAATATTTCTCTCCTGCAGGTAGGCGTAGCTGCGCATTACCGTATTGGGATTGACCTCCAGGTTCACTGCCATTTCGCGAATGGCCGGGATTTTTTCGCCTTCCTTCCATTTTCCGGCCAGGATAGTTTCACAGAGATAATCTACAATCTGAAGATATATCGCCTGATTTATGCCAAATTCCATCTTACACCTCCGTCTCTCTCAGGCGAATATACGAGAGTACCCAGAAGTAAGGCGCCATCAGAATCAGGAATAAATACTTGATAATCTCTCCGATCGTCAGGAAGAGGCTTTCAATATTATTAGATTGAAAGATGTAATTATCAAAATCAATCGTCATGTTTCCGTGCCAGGGAATGTATTTGGCCAAAATTATACGCGCCATCAGCCCGGTGAATAAAGCGATGAGCATGCCTATTAAAAATAGAGATGCAACGAGTTTAGCCATTGCGTTCTTCTTAAAATACACCGATGCAAACACAAACATCGACTGTAAAATGAGATATATTCCAGCAGATTTCAGATAAAGATTATCGAATGGATTGAAAATCACCATCGAATCGTTCCAGATAAGTTGGCCGATCGCCGCCGCCAGCACCGAAAACAGAAAGTAAAAAACCACCGAACCGATTACCCAGCCAAGAGCAGACAACGTTAGTTTGCTGACCAATTTCTCGCAATTCGAGGCCGGCAATGTCAGATAAACGTAATTTTGCCGGCGGTCATGAATCACACCGAAGATTTTGCTGGATATCAGGAACCCACCGATAAACAGCACCAGTGGATAGTAAACCGAGTGAAAAGCGGTCGGGTGGCCGGTAGCTATTTGCGCCAGATAAATTACCATCAGAACTCCGGAAACTGCTCCGGCAGAAACCAGTAACGAGCGATAACTGCCCATGATTTCATTTTTCAGCAGATGAACGAACCGCCGCCAATTAAAAATATTTTGCCAATTCATTTCAGACCTCCTTGTCAAAAAGACGCGCAATGCGCTCACGATTGTTAATCACGGCATTAAAAAGCAATTCGATGTCGATTTTCGAATCCGTGCCGGTTTTGTTTTCCTCCAATGCCACGTAGCCGCCGATGGTCTTTTCGGAAAACAGACTTTCTCCGAGATCGTTCTCATCCTGGTAAATTTTCATTACCAGTCGGCGAGCAGTCTCAGCCAGATCGTTCTGAAAAATGATCTGCCCTTCATCCAAAATAATGATCGGATCGATCAGATTAGCCATGTCACGCACCTGGTGAGTGGAAATCAGGATCGTTCTTTCATCCGATATGGACGACGCCAGAATCTTTCGGAACTGACTCTTGGTCGGAATGTCCAAACCGTTGGTCGGCTCGTCAAGGAACAGAATCTTACAGTTCGTCGCCAGGCCGAAAGCGATCAGGAATTTCTTCTTCTGACCGAACGAAAGCGACGACAGGCGGTCACGTTGCGGAATCTCAAATTCGGTTAAAAACTGCTCGAATAGCCGGTGGTCGAAACGCGGATAAAACGGTGCGTAACCGGCTTCATATTCCCGCACCGAAACCTGCGGCAGGTAAAATTCCTCCGGTATCAGATAAATCTCCCGTAAAAATTGCGGCTGACGCAGATGTGGCTGGCAATCCAGAACATTTACCCGGCCGCTCTGCGGAAACAACAGACCAGTCATTATTTTCAGCAAAGTGGTCTTCCCGGCGCCGTTCTTTCCGAGTAATCCGTAGACATTCCCACCCGACAAATGCAGATTCAGGTTTCGAAACAGGTCGGCTTGTTTGCCGTAAGCGAAATTCAAATCAATAACTTCTATCATCGCACTCTCCTTTTTAGTATACTATGCAACTAATACACTGATAATGTACAACAGGCCGGATAATTTGTCAAGGTTTTTTTCTTTGCTGCCCCGATTATCATAAATTCCCGAGTAATTATGAGAATTTCAGGATTTAGAAAACAACACCGGAAAAACCATTGGACGAAATTTTTCAATCTCGTCCTGCTTGCAGAACTGGCATTGCGACCGGTTTTTGCAGATGATAATTACCGGCAATCGGAACAGCTCTTCGACGATAGCCAGGTCGCGACAATTTCCATCTCGATCAATCCGGATTCGCTGGCCTGGATTCTTTCTTCCAGTAATCGTAACAGCGACCGATATTTTCGGGCTGACCTGTGTTACCAGACAGCAAACCTCGATACTACGATCGCCGAGGTCGGCTTCCGCCTGCGCGGCAATACTTCCCGCGATTCCCAAAAGAAATCGTTCAAAATCTCGTTCGACGAGTTTGCCGACGGTCGCCGTTTTTTCGGTTTGAAGAAGATGAACCTGAACGGCGAACACAACGATCCGTCAATCATGCGCTCTAAATTATGCTGGGATCTGTTCGAGAAAATGGGTGTCCCGGGTTCGCGGGCTGCACACGTCAGACTTTACATTAACGGCGAATACAAAGGTCTGTATATTCACGTCGAAGAATATGACAAGACTTTTCTGAAAAGTCGTTTTGGTGAAAATGACGGCAATCTTTATAAATGTCTCTGGCCGGCCGATCTGGTCTATCAAGGCGACAATCCGGAGGTTTATAAAAATACAAGCGGCGACCGGCGCGCATACGAATTACAGACCAACGAAGCCGAAGACGATTATTCCGACCTGGCGCACCTGATCGGCATTATCAATAAAACCAGTACTGCGGATTTTGCCGATAGTCTGTATGCGCACTTCGACATCTGGAATTTCCTGAAATATCTCGCTGTCAATGTGGCGGTCGGCAGCTGGGACGACTACTGGTACAACAAGAATAACTTTTTCCTCTATAATAATCTTAAAACCGGTCAATTTGAATTGATCGGTTATGATTACGACAATACTTTTGGCATCGGCTGGGA
>JAZDEI010000135.1:0-2759 GCA_043808945.1 Fidelibacterota bacterium
CAAGCTTTTCGTGGACGGCGGTGCGGTGGCCAACAATTTCCTGATGCAGTTTCAGGCTGACATCAGTGGTTGCCCGGTTTGCCGTCCCGCGAATATCGAATCGACCTCGCTCGGCGCGGCGTTTCTTGCCGGACTCAAATCCGGATTCTGGGCCAGCTCCGCCGACCTGATCTCCGCCAAGCAGTGCGACCGGACCTTTTCTCCCGAAATGCACGATTCGCAACGCGACCGACTGATCGACGGCTGGCAGAAGGCGCTCCGACAGGCGAAGACAAAGTAAAAGCGAAGAGATTATCGGCCACGAAGTCTCAAAGACGTGAAGAGATAATTAGATAAACATATTCCCGTTATTTATTTCCAAGCTTGACAATGGAAATGGGAATGAGTAAAATGCAATTGTTCTGAAATTGATCGTTGAACGGGAAGTAATTTAATTTGAGGACAATATGAAACAGGAACTGATCGTTGAACTCTTTAAAAAGTTTGAGGAAGCCTGCTACATTTACAAGGAAATCGAATGCTGGAGTGCGCGGGAATTGCAGGCGGTTTTAGGTTACTCCAAGTGGGATAATTTCAAAAATACCATTGAAAAAGCAAAAGCCGCTTGTGAAAATGCCGGCGTTCCCGTCTCAGACCATTTTGCCGATGTCGGGAAAATGGTCGAACTCGGAAGCGGTGCCCTCCGGGAAGTCGATGATATGGCGCTCACCCGTTATGCCTGTTACCTGATTGCCCAAAACGGCGACCCGTCCAAAAACGAGATTGGCCTTTGCCCAGACTTATTTTGCTGTTCAAACCCGTAAACAGGAAGTCATCGAGCGCCGTCTCTTGGAAACGGATCGCGTTCTGGCGCGCGAAAAACTATCCAAATCCGAGAAAAAACTGTCCGCCATTATCTATGAACGCGGAGTGGACGACCGGGGCTTTGCCGTTATACGCTCCAAAGGCGATCAGGCTTTATTTGGGGGTTATTCCACGCATGAAATGAAAAAGAAACTGGCAATTCCTGACGGCCGGCCGCTGGCGGATTTCCTGCCGACCCTGACGATCAAGGCCAAGGATTTCGCCACCGAACTTACCAGCCATAATGTCGTCGAGAAGGATTTATCAGGCCAGAATCAAATTTCCAATGAACATATCGACAATAATCTGGCTGTGCGAAAAATCCTGATCGAGCGCGGTGTCAAACCGGAAAAACTGCCCCCGGCCGAAGACGTCAAAAAGGTCCAGCGCCAGTTGGAAAGCGACGAGAGGAAACTGATCAAGGATGTGAAGAAGAAAAAAGGATGAAGATGAAATTACCCGAGCTTTTAATCCTCGTCTCGACGCTCCCGCGTTGAGACGGACCAGAATGACGACACCGTGTCAAAGCTGGAGCATTGACACGAGTAAGAAACTTTTTCGGGTTCTATTCATATCTCAGCGATTTCACCGGATTGGTGGCGGCGGCTTTGAGGGCCTGAAGCCTGACAGTCAGTCTTTCCCGAACCCTCAGAACCGCACCCTCACCGTCACAATCTTCCTTGCTCCGGCTTCTATGCTGACAGTATTGCCGTTCGGCTTGATGGTCGTCGGCAGATCGTCTTCAGATAGCTGAGTATAGACGACGGACTTCGGTTTGCGGAAGAATTCCAGTGTTTCGGAGCGCTTTTCGTCGGACGGGTTCCAGAGGCGCACGATCAGGCCGTCGCCGTTTTCAGCGGCTTTGATGGCCGAGAGGATCAGGTGATTGTCCTGCATCCTGATATAACTTTGGCTTGACTGATTACCGGTCAGCCGGGGATAGCCGGATGAGATTTTACCGGATTGGCGGGTATGCAGACCGGCTTGCAATTCCTGAACTTTTTGCATAGCGTCCACGCGGTTCAATTCGCCGGTGAATGGCATCAGCGCGAAGCGATGCACGATTTCACCCAATTCCAGACCATCGTGTTCGCCAGCCGTCAGGAAAGTACGCCGGAAAGAACGCAGCAGGGTCACCCGCATCGTGCGACGCTGATCATCGCGTACGCCGCCTTCGTGCAATCCGCCGCCCGAGAGAAAAGCCAGGCCGCGTTTGCCTTGTCCGACAGCCTGCATGTGCTGGAAAGGCTTTTCGGTCAGTTCGACTTCCTGCCAGCGGGCGGTTTCGGGATTCAGGCGAATGTCACGCTCCACAAAATCGAACGGATGCTGCGACAGATAGGTTTTGGCGCCGATGTCAGTCGGCAGCAACAGGCGCAGGCAATGATCTTCGGCACGGTTGTCGATCACGGTTTCGATTTCGACCGTCGTGGAATTTTTCCGCAAGGTGATATAATTTGTAATCGGCAGATCGATCTGTGCGGCACTGCGGCGTTCCTGCTGGCTGTCGTAGCGCAACGGCACATTCAATGTCAGCGCAACTTTGAAAGTCACCTGGTGCGGGCCGTCGTGCATGACTGAAACCTGCGCCGGACTGGCCGATGACAGTACGAATTCGTCAGCAACCGTCGGCGAATGGAACCAGCCGCTGCCAATCTCACTTTTGTCCTCGAAGGTCAGGAGGTCGCGGTAAGTTTCGCCGGTGATTTTATCAGTCAGCGTCAGGGTGCCGTTGGATTCAATGGCAATTGCCAAAAATTCGTTCGCAGCGCTGGCCGGACCGGTGCGCAGACTGCCCATCAACCGGTAAGGCGTCTGGCAAGGTTTAACCAATATTCCAGTGAAGCCGAACGCCGGCAAATCTATTTCGGCGGCGATTTCGTAGCGCGTGAACTCGCCGTCGCCGCCCTGATTTT
>JAZDEI010000136.1:0-11880 GCA_043808945.1 Fidelibacterota bacterium
CCGACTTCTTTATGAGTCAGTTTGAGATAAGTAAGAATTTGAGCCTCATGTACCGGCAGGATTGTATCGACAGATTTTAGTTCAATAATAACTGTATCCTCGACCAAAATGTCTATCCGGTAGCCGCAATCGAGTTTAATGTCTTTGTAAACCGAAGGAACCGGAATTTGTATTTCGGCTTTAAGCCCGGCTTTGTGTAGTTCATAAGTCAGACATTCTTCATAGGCCGATTCGAGCAAGCCAGGTCCTAATTGATTATGAACTTCCATGGCCGATTTGATTATTTGGGCGGTTAAATCTGCGTGTTGCATGTTGATTCTCCTTTTTTTGTTACACGGAGGAGTCACTGAGATTATTGTATTTTGTTTTAATAAAATCTCCGTGGTACTCGGTGTTTTCTCTGTGAACCTCCGTGTCGTATTTCTCCACTCATTCGTACCTCCGCCAGACGGCCAGTACGACTCCGCCGAGCCGGAATTCATCGTCCGGGTTGACTTTGATGACCGGGTAAGCCGGGTTGCGCGGCTGGAGTTCGACGCCGCCAGATTTGGGATAATAGCGTTTCAAAGTGGCTTCGTTGTTGATGAAAGCGACCACGGTTTGGCCGGATTCGGCCCGTGCCTGCTGACGGACGATGACATAATCGCCATCCTGGATGTTGTCGTCAATCATCGAATCGCCTTTGACTTTCAGAACGTAATTGGCCGGATGCAGGTAGGCCGGCGGGACGACGATCGTTTCCAGGTTTTCGATGGCTTCCAACGGAAAACCGGCCGCAATCAGGCCGAGCAGGGGCAGAGTAGCGGTCGTTTCTGTTTCGGGAATGGATAGCGCGCGTTTGGCATTGGGCATGCCGGAGCGCCGGAGCGTCCCGGATTTTTCCAGTTCCCGCACGTACCAATTGACCGTACCCGGCGATTTGATCTGCAAGCTGTGCATGATTTCCAGGAAAGTCGGAGCGCGTTTGTGGGTTTCCGTGAAATCGCGGATGAAATCCACGAAGCGCTGTTTCTTGGGTGAAAGTTTTTCGGCCATCTTGCTTATTCCTTTCGTTTTGTCAAATACTCGTAAGTTTCTCGTAAGTAATATAATGAGTTTTTAGACAAAAGTAAAGAGGAAAGACAATTGGAGATTGAAGGTTGGAGATTGAAAATTTCAAATTGCAAATATCAAACTTCAAATTGCTCGACAACGATAAAATGCCTATTGACTTATTGACTCAATGCCCGATTGCATGATTGCATGAATGTATGGTTGCATGAATATATGAATGAATAACGGCCAATGACCACCATTGACCATTGAGTGATAATCGAGTGATCATTATTCTTTGACCTACTTTTCTTTTTAAAAAGAAGAAGTAGCAAAAGAAAACTCCGACTGGACTAAATCGCCGTTCACTCCAACCATCCGGCGCAAGTAATTTATAGGCACATGGAATTGGCAGGTTGTGTTTGAAAATTGCGAGAAATGGAGGATGATGTCAATTCCCCATAAATATTGTGAGCGGAAAATTTCTTGTTATCGCCGAACGGTTTTTGTTTTTCACGGCGATTTACTCACAGGCCGGTTTTTGCAGGTTTCGGGTATTCTAATCAATCAAAAACGATCAATTACCATAAATGACTACTAATGATTATTAATGACGTCCTGCTTCGTGACTAATGACCATTGAGTGACAACTGAGTGACTATTGAATGACAATCGAGTGATTCCGCCTGCGGCGGGGAATGACGAAATATATTCTACTTCACCAGGCCGAGGCGGACGGCGTAGCAGATAATTTCGGCGTTGTTTTTCAGCCTCATTTTCTGCAGGATGCGGGTACGGTAAGTGCTGATGGTTTTGACGCTGAGATTTAGGTCATCGGCAATTTCTTTGACGGTCTTGCCATTGGCGATGGCCAGCAGCGTCTGAAATTCGCGGTCGGAAAGATTCTCGTGTGTCGCCGTTTGATTGTTTTCTTCCAACCGAACGGCCAGTTTTTCCGCCAGGGTTGCTGAGATATGTTTACCGCCATTGGTGATTTTGCGGATTGCCCGGATTAGTTCTTCCGGCGGGCTTTCTTTGGTCAAATAACCGTCGGCGCCAGCTTTTAAAACCCGGATAGCGTATTGATTTTCCGGGTAAATGCTGAGAATCAGGACTGGCAGGCCGGGAGACAGGCATTTGATCTGTTTGAGGGTATCTAATCCACTGCGTCCGGGCAAGGAGATATCGAGAATCACTGCATCGAAGTGATTATGTTCGACTTTGGCGATGGCTTCGAGTCCGTCGTTTGCCTCGGCCGTGACCCGGATGTCGCCCGTATCGAGAAAGGTTTGCCGGAGTCCCTGGCGGATTAATGGATGGTCGTCAACGATCAGCAGATTAATCATCAATCATCTCTGTCCAGCGGGATAAAGACCAAAACAGTCGTACCTTTTTTGGGACGGCCTTTGATTTCGATGCGACCGTTCCAGGGGTAGACCCGTTCGCGCAATCCGACCAAACCCAGATTTTGGGGATCGTTGACCTGTTTATCGGAAATGCCGATTCCGTTATCCACGATTTTCATGTTGAAGTCATGATTTTCGATTCTGAGGTCGGCTTCAACTTTGGTGGCGTGAGAATGGCGGGCGACATTGGTCAAGGCTTCCTGAAAAATACGGAAAATGGCGATACAGCGTTCCTGATCGACTTCGATTTCCTCAGGAGTAAAATGCAGGTTGCATTTAATGCCGGTGCGATTCTGAAAATCCTCGCCGTACCATTCGATGGCGGCTGTCAGTCCCAAATCGTCCAGCAACCCGGGGCGCAGATCGGTCGAGATACGCCGGATAGTCTGAATGGTTTTGTCCATCAGATCGAACATGGCGATAATTTTTTCGGCGATCTCTGTTTGATCCGGAGAAAGCCTCTTGCTCATCCAGATCAGATCCATTTTTAAGGCTGTTAGCGCCTGACCGAGTTCGTCGTGAATTTCACGGGCGATATAAGAGCGCTCTTCTTCCCGCACTGATTGCAGATGTGCCGAGAGATTGCGAAACTGATCGCGGGAATCTTTCAATTCCTGTTCGACTTGTTTCCGATCGGTGATGTCGATGACGACGCCGCGCAAGCCGATCGACTTATGGTTTTGAATGATCGGGCTGGAGTAGATGAGAGCCTGAAATGTGCTGCCGTCTTTGCGCAGGGCGACATATTCATGGCCTTCGACTTCACTGCCATTATATATTTTCAGGATATTGCGGTCGAGTTTTTCACGTTCTTCCGGGATAAAGAGCTGATTGAAATTTATTCCTGCGTCTATATCCTGCTGGTTATAACCAAAAGTATCGAAACCGACACGATTGGTAAAGCGGAATTTACCGTCAATATCGGCTTCATAAACCGTTTGCGGCAAAAGATTGACAAGTTCGTGGAAATTCTTCTCATATTTGTCAAGGGATTTCTCGATTCGCCGCCGTTCGATGTCGGCGGCTTCCAGCATTGCCATACGTTGGCGTACCTGGTGTAATTCCCAGATTAATTGTTCATTGGTTTTATTTTCGTCTTGAGCAAGAATGTCAACAGTAGTCAAGTTTACTCCGGAAACTCAAAATTGTTTGAAATGGCGATTCGGGCTGCTTCGATTTGAGCGTCGGCTATAACGCAACTAACGGATGAAATGCTGGTCGAAATAGCCAGAATGTTAATTCCAGCCCGACCGAGCGTCTGACAAATCTGACCGGCTATAGCCGGCTTTTCTCTGAAATGCGGCCCGTAATAGGAAATAATCGCAACATTGTCCATAATGCGGCTCTGTTTCGCCTGAGTGATCGATTTTAAATCGGAAAAGAATTGGGTGATTCGGGGCTTATGGCTTGAATGGATGCAAAAAGTGATATCAGCCGCACCTTCCTGGTTACTGCTCTCGGTGATAAAATCGACACTGATACCGTTTTGACCGAAATAAGACAATACCTGTCCGGCCGAACCCGGTTGATCCGGAATCGCAAATATTGAAATCATCAGCAAATCACGCAGTTCGATTGCACCGCCGATTATGATATTTTGCCGGTCGTTCATTTTAGATAGATTCAACTTGGCTGGAAAATATGGTAAATATTTGTAAAAGTCCAGTCCGAATATTTTATGTAGCTATAAATTATAAGCAAGGAATTCCGTGGTAAGAAAACAATTGATATTATCGGTAATAAAGTGATATATTTGGATACAAAGTTGATTTTTGGGCGAAGTCAACCTGAAATGGATAAAACTCTGAAAGATATGTTGGTTCAATGAAAAATAACCTGTATTGTGTACCGGTCTACAATCCTTATCACCACTTACCATATTCTGAACAAGAAGTAATCGACGAATTATTTGATAATCTGCTGAACGATCTGCAAAAAGAGGATAGTCAGCAAATTTATCATATTGGGCAAATGGTTTTTCCATTGCTCGGCTTTTTAAAAAGATATCCTGAAAAAACCGATACCGTCAGAAAACTCATCGATCAGAAAAAATTATTCATCGGCCCGTTTTATCTTCAGTTACATTCCGGTCATTCTTCGGGCGAGGTGTTGGTTCGCAATCTTCTGCTCGGACACCAGGCCGGGAAGCAGCTCGGTGACATTATGAAGGCCGGTTTTTTAACAGCCATACGTGGCCGGAATTCACAAGTACCGCAGATTTTAATCGGTTTTAATATCGATGCGGTTTTAATTGGTTTCGATGTGAATCTGACCGGGAAAAAAACGACGGAATTTATCTGGGAAGGAATCGACGGCTCAAAACTGACGGTCGGACGGGCTGCTTTTATAACCCCGGAACAGATAACTGCACCGAAAAGCCGCATTAAAGATATGCTTCAGGAATATATCGACAGTAAGTGTGCTTTAAAAATATTCGTCAATCAATTTAGCGATAATGACGGTTTGGAATCACTCCCGGATCTGGTCAATAAACTGAGTTCAGTTTTTAATTCCGATATAACCGTCGAATCTATTCCTGAATGCATTTGGAACTTAAAGGATGCCATTGATCTGCGCGAGTCGTCTGAATTCCGGGGAGAAATATGTCTTGAAGAAATTGATCCGACCGCTGAAACGCAATACGATTATTTTCTGAGGCATAGCGTACGAATTGGTTCTGCCAATCATCGGCTTGAGAACCAGATTCAATATGTTATTGAGCCATGGTCTTTGGTTACGAATTACCTGAATGTCAACCCTCATCCGTTAGTGGCTGAACAACTATGGGCCCAATTACTGAAAAATCAAACGTTCACCTATCTGGTCGATGATCGTCCTGAAATGTTCGTTCAGTCGGTCGAATCAGAATTAAAGCGGCTGGTAAACCAAACCGAAGAACAACTGCATCAAATCATAGATGCAATCATTAATAATATCAGCCTGGAAGAGGAATCTGCCCGATACTATTATTTTACAGTCATCAATTCCTTGTGTATCAACCGGTCGGAGATCGTTGAAATCGTGCTGGATTTACCTACAATGCTCAACCGCGATACGATTTCAGCCCGTGAGGTCGGCGGTCGCGAAATTCCTTTTCGCATTATCAATCGAGAGGAAGGCGCATTATTCAAACGTGATTACAGTGCTAAATCGAGATATCATTGTCTTGTTGATCTGAAAAATATCCCCGGTATGGGCTGGAAAACCTTTCAGATTGATTTGAACGGTAAACCCAGGCCATTTTCTGCGATTCCGATCAGTGCCGAGCATAATGCATTGGAGAATGATTATTTAAGGGTCGGTATTAACGACAATGGAACTTTGGAAGTATTCGCCAAAGAGACTGGCGCATTCTTTTCAGAAGTGGCCTATTTTGTGGATGAAGTCGATTTGGGACAATTTATCAATGTGGACAAAACCGGCTCGCACATCCCGTTAACGACCAAGAAACTAAACCCGCAAATAAAATTAATTTTCAACTCGCCCAAAGCCGCGGCCTATAAAATCGAATATTTTTGGGAAGTGCCCCGGATGTTTAGCTGGTCACATTCACGCCGGAGTCCCAAACATGAATGGATCAAAATCACGGAAATTGTGTCTCTTGACCGTCTGTCACGTCAGGTTGATCTGAAGATTGAAATCCACGATCATGCCTGTGATCATATGATAAAAATATGTTTCCCAATCGAATTTGTACCTGAAAATACATATACGGACGGTTTCTTCTCGATAGAAACACGCTCTTTTTCCAACCAAGATCAACGTCGGTGTCAAACGATGTCGATGGGAAATTTCGTGGGAGTATCCAACGATGAAGGCGGATTCGCTGTGCTTAGCGACGGTATTAATGAATATCAAATCTCGAAAAGTAAGCATAGTTTGCTGGCTCTGACTTTGGTGAGAAATTTCCGAATCACCCGCGTAGAAAATGCCAGCGAAGAAGAGACTCAGAGAGATGAAAAATCTGAGTGTCACCTAACATTTTATCCGCATCTGGCAAATTGGGAAACCGGGGAAATTCTGACCGAATCATTACAGTTAAATACACCGCTGATAATTCGGCAACTAAGCAGTACGACCGGGAATTTGCCAGTCAAAATGCAGTTCCTGAAAGTCAGTCCGGATAGTTTAATATTTTCGGCTTTGAAATCGGTTGAAGATAATTCCGGCGTAGTGCTCCGATTATTTAATCCGACACGAAACCTGATCGATGGTGAGGTTTCGACTCATTTTCCAATAAAGGCCGCCCGATACCTTTCGCTGGAGGAACATATCATCGGTCCGATCGAACCTATAGACGAACATCGTTTAAATTTTAAGGTATTTCCTAAGAAAATTGTAACAATTAAAATTATTTTTAATCGTTAAAACAGGACTCAAGGTGTTGTACTGTAAAGATATAACAATTTTTCATTCTGAATTGAGTGCTAATTGACGGACAGAATAATCTTGATTTGAAAAGTATCAGGCAATAAATTTTGACCGCACATTGAAAGATTAACAAAGCACTAAGTGGGGAAAGAGCATTTTTTAATGTTAGAAAAAACTATGTTGGGCAGATGCAGAAGTTCTTTAAATCTTTCAAATTATTTATTCAAATTAAAGGGAATAAAATCGGTATTAATTGCTTAAAACGATGAATTCACCTGACCGTATTTGGTCTGAAAAAACAGCGTCTTCACAAATTTCTTACAAAAAGGGAATATTAGATATTAGCGGGATTCGTAACCTGATTTCCCTCGTAATTTTAATATTATCTAAGATAGGGAGAGAATGCTTATGAGAAAGTCATTAACCCTGTTGTTTATTTTTATCTCTGTTCTGGCAGTATGTATAATTGCCGGTACAACTGGTAAAATGGCGGGAAGAGTTACAGATTTAAAAACCGGTGAACCATTGGCAGGTGTCAATGTGGTTGTCGTGGGAACCTCAATGGGCGCCGCGACCGATATCAACGGTCATTATGTAATTATGAATTTTGCACCTTCGACCTATGATATAAAAGCAACCATGATTGGATATGCCCCTTTGGTTGTGCATGACGTTCGGGTCGAAATTGATCTGACAACTACAGTCAATTTCGAAATGAGAACTGAAGTAATACAGGGAGAGGTCGTGGAAGTTTTTGCGGAAAAGAAGGTTATCCGTAAAGATGTCGCTTCCAGTCAACAGAGTATCACATCGCAGGAAATCGAAGCGTTGCCCGTCGCGAGTGTTTCTGATGTACTGGGTTTACGGGCCGGAATTACCTCAGCATTGGAAATTCGTGGTGGTGGTGCCAGTGAAACGATGTTTATGGTCGATGGAATCGTGTTGAGGGATCAGAGAAATAATACTCCAATGACCAGTTTACCACTCAGTGCCATGCAGGAAATTTCGGTATATTCCGGTGGTTTCAGCGCTGAATATAGTAATGTCCGGTCAGGCGTCGTGAACGTAGTGACAAAGGAAGGCAATCCCAAGTTCTACGATGGATCAATTACTATAAAAATTAGTCCGGCAGCCCAGAAACACTTCGGCATTTCACCGTTTGATCAAAATTCTTATTGGCTGCGGCCATATCTGGATGATGCTGTTTGCTGGGAAGGAACGAATAATGGAGCCTGGGATGCCTACACAGCCCGGCAATATCCGGGTTTTGATGGTTGGAATGCCATTTCACAATCTACGTTGAATGATACTGATCCAAGTAATGATCTGACACCTTATGCAGCTCAACGAATTTTTAAATGGCAACATCGTAAAAAAGGTTATATTTCAAAACCAGATTATAATGTTGATTTGGGTTTTGGCGGACCTGTCCCGGTGATTAGTTCCAAACTTGGTAATCTGCGTTTTTTCCTGTCGCACCGTAACGTCAGTGACCAGTATATGATGCAGTTAGCTACTGATGATATGCATGATCATAATACAATGCTTAAGTTGACCTCCGACCTGACACCTTTAATGAAATTATCAATAATTGCTATGTATGGTGAATTGGATGCAACTACCCAATCTCGTTCGGGTGGTACCGACCTGATGAGCACTGTCTGGGATATTGCCTCTGAACTGAATCAGATCGGATTCACAGCGCCCTGGCGCATTTATTCCAATACTTACTGGTGTCCGACCAAGCAATATTACAGTACGCTATCCGCAAAGGTTGTGAAAATTGTTGATCCGGGAACATTCTGGGAAGCTCAGGTCAAACGTTCTTTTAAAAAATATCATACTGTACCGGGTACGACTCGTGACACTTCCAAAGTGTATGAAATCTTCCCAGGATATTTCGTCGATGAAGCACCGCTCGGTTATGAGTCTACTCCGATTTTTGCAATCGGCGATCAATTTGGAATGGGTGGTGCGGTCAGCACTTCGCGCGACAGTTCCAGGTTCACTTCGTATAGCGCCCGTTTTGATTATACAAGCCAGATTGATTTCCGAAATCAGGTCAAGGCAGGGTTGGAATTCAACATCGATCAATATGATATGCAATTCGGTCTGTACAACGCTTTTCTACCGGAAGGAAATACTCATACCAAGTTTCAACAATCTCCAATCCGGATCGTCGGCTATATACAGGATAAACTCGAATACGAGGGTTTCATTACAACTCTTGGTATCGTCAATGAATTGTTAATTTCCAATGGTAAATGGTACGATTTCACTGACTATGATAAGGCCTTTTTATCGGATAAATTCAATCCGGCGGTTGCGGACACATTCAAAACTAAAACAATCAAACCTAAATTTTATATCAGTCCACGTTTAAATGTATCTCATCCCATTACAGTCAATTCCAAATTGTATTTCAACTATAGTCATAATCGTGAAATGCCAACGGCAGAATCAATGTACCGGGTGCAGAGATCGCCGTTAAATCAGTTACAATATATCGGTGATCCTGATATGGCCTTATCGAGAACGATTGCCTATGAATTGGGATACGATCAGGCATTAATGAAATCCTATTTACTGCATCTGGCAGCTTATTATAAAGATGTGGATAATGAACAGGAATGGACCAGGTATCTCGATATTAGCGGTAAAGTGAACTATTACAAACTCACCACGAATTTATATGAAGATATTCGCGGTTTAGAAGTTGAAATGACCAAGATGTACGGTGACTGGATAACCGGTAATGTCAACTTCGAATATCGGATTGGGACTTATGGCTACTTCGGGGTTAAGCAATATAATCAGAATCCGGCTGATCAAAGAGATTACCTGAAGAATAATCCATATCAGACTAAACCGCGTTCGATCCCCAGAGTAAAAGCAAATCTTGATTTTCATACCCCCGTTAATTTCGGGCCTCGTTTTGCCAATCAAAATCCACTCGGCGGCTGGCATATGAATTTCTTGTTGTCATGGCGTGAGGGTAACTATTTAACCTGGAATCCGCAGAACTATTCTGGGATAATCTATAATTTTCAGTTTAAGGACTTTAGCAACATTGATTTGAAAATTTCAAAAGTCTTTACCTTTGACCGGATTAAAGTCAAAGTGTTTGCCGATGTATCGAATCTGACGAACTTTAAATATTTCTCGAATAGTTCGTTCTGGGATGTCCATGACTACAATTATTACATGTATTCGCTACATCTGCCAACAAGTAAAACTAAGAAACTGGGTTACAATACTTGTATTCCCGGAAATGATCAGCCCGGTGATTATCGCAAATCCGGAGTTGCTTTCCAGCCTATGGAATATGCTGCCGACTATACTAAAATTGCTAATCCGGCCTCGCAGGTTATTTATTGGGATGCCACCACGGAAAATTATATGCAATATACGAATGGTAGTTGGTCGGAAGTTAGCAAATCACGGATAGATAAACTGCTGGAAAATAAAGCCTATATTGATATGCCAAATCAGACGTTCTACACTTTTCTTGATCCGCGGGATATTTTCTTTGGTGTAAGCGTAACTTTTGATTTAGGGAAATGATAATATTAAACAAGGTGTCATACACTGAAAAAGAATAGGCACATTATTGTCATGATAACATTCAGTCTGCTGGTTTCGGGACTAATTGAAAAAAAAGGTTATTGTGATGAATCGAAGTGGCTGGCGATTGGAATGTTGCATGATTGGTTTTCAAGTGGTGGATGCGAAATGGAAGTCGGCAGGCGGCATTTGATAGCCGATCAACAGGATGGTCTTACTTGGCCGGCGCTATTTGAATACCAGGATATCAAAGCCGCGAAAGGACTCTGGATCGGTGCCAAAAATTTCGACGATCCGGTTCTTGGGCGGAACATACCGTATAAGGTTGTCCATTGTGGTCCTCGTATTCTGGATGAAGCCGGTGAGTTTATGTCGCAGAAATTTATCCTGATAGGAAAGAGTATGCACCCGATCGTAATGGTCGACGGGAGTCTTGCATCACACACGGTATTTATGGATGATGTTAATGAAATTGATCCGGAGCTTCCGGCTGACCGGGCGCTGGTGAATATCGTTAATACCTCGATCGGAGTGACTGAAAAACGGACAATCTATGCTTTCAGCCAACAATATCACGATAATTACTTCATCTATGATTATGTCTTTACAAATACCGGGATTTATAACAAAGCCGGTACAGCACGGGTGCAGAATCTTGAAGATGTCTATATTATGTTTCAGTATCGATATGCGCCGACTCGTTACGCGAGTGTGTACGGATACGGATACGCACCACAGTCTGCCTCGTGGGGACATAATACCGTAAATGAGGTGCTGCATCCATTCTATGGTGATAATATCCGTGCATTCTACTCCTGGCATGGCCTCCATTCGAAATATGGTATTCCCGACAATATTGGAGGTCCGAACACAGGGAGTGGCAACATCGTTGCGAATGGATTTCTGGGAGCGGCTCAATTTCCAGGAGTGATCGTCCTCTACGCTGATAAATCAGCCAGTGAGAAATTCGATGATCCGAATCAGCCTTCCAGTGCTCTTTATATTAATTCCGGTGCATCATATACCCGACCGAACGATCAGTACAATGAGGCCAGAATGGCGACAGAGTACGGGGTCATGGCTTTTGGCATTCCACCCGAGACACACAGTCAAAGAGTTGGAAACCAGTTTGCAGATCTCTGGAATCCTCCTGATACTGAGCAAAGTTCAAGCGGCTTTTCTCAAACGATCGCATTTGGTCCGTATCCAATGGCATACCATGACAGTATTCATATCGTATTAGCTGAAGGAGTCAACGGATTAAGCCGGGATGAATGCAAACGAATCGGATATCAATGGTACAAGCAAATCTCGCCCTATATCATGCCAGATGGCACATCTGCTACTAACAGGGATGATTTTAAAGATGCCTGGGTATTTACCGGAAAAGATTCGATCAGAAAGACCTTTATGCGGGCTAAGAGTAACTGGGAAAATGGCTTTAATTATGATACTCCGCCACCGCCGCCTGAAGAATTTACGGTGAATTCCGGTGGCGACCGGATCA
>JAZDEI010000137.1:0-4986 GCA_043808945.1 Fidelibacterota bacterium
ACATTCAAATTTCCGATTATATGCAGGACGTTGATCTTCTTCATACCAGTTTAGCCGCTTCACTCAGCGGCATGTCACGTGTCAGGGTTTTATCGATGAACATCCGGTTCCAGAGCTCGAACCAGAGCAAAGCCCACAGACGATGCCGGTGGTCATAAATTCCCCGTTGATGTTCGTTCCAGATTTGTCGGATAAATTCGAAGTTGAAATAACCGCGGTTCTGGGCACTTCGACTGAATATAATTAATTCTATTGTCGAAGCCGCATCTCCGCTCAGCCAGCGCCGCGTTGGGGCGTCGAAACCGCGCTTTTCGGCATAAAGCAGGTTCTTCGGTAAATATTTTTCACCGATCTTTTTCAGCAGGTATTTGGTTTGGCGGTTGCGGAATTTGATCTCTGACGGTACGCGTGCCATGAATTCAATCAACTCATGGTCGAGGAACGGTGAACGAACTTCGACGGAGTTGGCCGCAGAAGCCCGATCGACTTTCACCAGATAATCGAACGGCAGGCGTGTCTTCAAATCGGCGTAAAAAACCTGGTCGAGATCAGTTTGATCTTTAACACGATCGAAGAATTCATGAAAAGCGTGCATCGGATCATGTTCACCCAGGTTCGTTAAAAAGTCTGGATTCCACAGTTCATTACGATAATGGTGGAATCCCATTTTGTTATAAAAACTGTGATAAGGAAAACCGCTGATGTAATTCATGTAATAAAGCATGCGGCCGGGCAACGAATTGGATTCGGGATTGACACCGCACGCTTTGAAAAGCGCAGTGAGTGCCGGGTGCAGGAATGCCGGAACTCGTCTTTTGAAAATACCGGCATTGAACGGTGCAATCGAAGAAGCATATCCGCCAAAAGATTCATCGCCACCATCGCCTGTCAGCAGGACGGTAATATACGGTTTGGCAGCCCGGCAGATCAAATAAGTTGGAATTGCAGAAGAATCAGCGAATGGCTCACCGTATTGCCAAACGAGCTCGGGCAGAATTTCTGTGGCGTCGGTATCGAGAGTCAGTTCGGTATGCTCGGTTTGAAAAAATTCAGCGACTTCACGCGCGAACTGGGCATCGAGATTTTCCTGTCCTTTGAACGCCACGGTGAAGGTTTTAAGACGCTGGCTCATGTTCCGGGCCAATAATGCCGCCAGCACACCGGAATCGACACCGCCGGAAAGCATCAAGCCCAGCGGCACGTCGCTGATCGTCCGGCGCAGAGCGGATGCGGTCAGGATTTGTTCGGCGTTATTGAGGATGCTCGCTTCATCATCTGACGATTTCGTAAAATCGGTTATATCCCAGTAAACCTCGCGGTTTCTCTTATCCTTACTAAAACATTCATAAGTTCCGGGTTGGACTTTGTGAATGCCGCGAAAAATGGTGTGCTGGTCGGGAACCGAAATGTGGTGAAAATAACAATCCACGGCCGCCGGATCGGTTTCCGGTGAGCGTGGCAGGTTGAAGAAAACTGCTTTAATGTCGGAGGCGAAATAGATCGCGCCATCCATCTCGGCAAAGTAGAGCGGCTTTTTGCCGACGCGGTCGCGCGCCAGAATCAGACATTTCCTGTTCGAATCATAAATCGCGATCGCGAACATGCCGGCGATTTTTCGGAACAACTCGGTTCCCCATTCTTCGTAACCGTGCACCAGTACTTCTGTATCGGAATCGGAGCGGAAATGATGACCGGCTTCGACCAAAATTTTACGCAGTTCGCGGTAATTATAAATCTCACCATTAAAAGCCACCCAGACGGAGCGGTCTTCATTGGCCATCGGTTGACTGGCGGCATCGGACAGATCGATGATTTTAAGGCGGCGGTGACCGAGCGCGATTTCCGGCAGAATTTCGTAACCGGCGGAATCGGGGCCGCGTTCGATCATGCAGTCGCGCATGTGGCGGATTTGGGTCGGGCTGACGTCTATTTTACCGTGATGATATATTCCACAGATGCCACACATGATTAATAGTTATCCATTACCGATCGATAGATGTCGATTAAATGTTGAATATAATGTTGCCATAAAAATCCGGAGGCTATTTTTCGACGGGCATTTTCACCAACAGCTCGCGCCTGTTCGGGATTATTTGCCACTTCAATGATTTTAGCGGCGAAGTCATCCGGTGAAGAGGTCTTGGTCATATATCCGGTAATCCCATCGTCAATAATTTCCAGCATATGAGGCGTTGAAATAACGGGTTTGCCAAGCGCCATGTATTCCATGACTTTAGTGGATGAACCGAAATAGGTCGGTTCGCCTGGATAAAACACCAGACAATAATCCACAGCCTGGACGATCTTTTTGATTTCATTATGGGCTACGTTACCTGCCAGACAGACGGAATTTTGGAGGATATTTGCATGGATATAATCCCGTATATCATTTTCGGCATCACCGGAACCAATAATCATTAGTTTTAAATCCGGGTGAGTACTAAGCGCTCTATGAAATGCTTTTACAAAGCCGAGCGAATCATACCAGCGATAAAGGCTTCCTGAATAAAGAAAAAGCGGTTGGTTTTCGGCATCAAATTGCCTGCGGATGGTGGTTTTTTCTTCAAGCGTGAGTGGTTGTGGTATATCGGCTCCGTTAGACAAAACGCTATTTATAGGCAATTTCCAGCCGCGTTTTTGGTAAATGAAACTGGCAATCAGTTTTGAGACCAAAATCAGGTGGTCGCAATTCGATAAAATATATTTTTGATTAAGCAATAAAAACCATTTTTTAGATGGTTTGATGGGATTACCCTGGATGGCTTTTTCCTCAATTCCCGGACCGACCAAGTGAACTACCAGAGGGATTCTCAAAAATTTGGCTGTCAGAACGCCACCCCACGATAAACCAGTGTAACGTTCGTGGATCAGTGTAATCCGCTTCGTCCGGTTAAGAGCGACGATCCGCAGAAAAACATGCAGACTGTCGACGATTCCGGTGTATGGGATGATGCGATGTACGAATCCACGCATATAACGGTGTGGCAGGATGACGGTCTCAAATTCCTCGTAACCTTTAATGGAATCCGGTTTCTGAACGGCCACCAGAGTTGCGTTGACATCCCGAGTTTTCAAGCCGCGCAGAATGGCCTGGATGTGAATCTTCGGACCGAGCATTTTCTCGAGGTCCAAACCGGGATTGGCGCACAGATAGACGATATTCATAGGCGACGACATCAATTCCGGTTGCCCTTCATTTTATCGAATATTTTGCGCGGGGCAACACCAATGATGCTAATCGCAGTACGGACGAAATCATTAAAAAGGCGTGGATAAAAAAGGCGCAGACTTAGCGCATAAATACTGCCGCTGAACAGTAAATAGAACATTAGGATCAATACCGCCGGCAAACTCAAACCGAACAGCAGGCGCTTGAAAAGCCAGCCGGAAACCATGAAAATTACGGTGCAAATAAGCGACGGCAGAATCGTCCTAACAAATGTGGCGATTTTCATTTTCAGCATTTTCGATACGACGAGCAGAGTTAAAACACCGCCGAATGACAGCATAATTGCCACCCCGATCGCCGCGCCGAGAATTTCCGCCTGCCGGACGCCCAGCCAGACAGCGGCGACCAGTAACGGTAATTGAAAGAGATTTATAAAGAATAGAAAATGCGGTTTTTTTTGAATCAGGAAGATCCGCCCGGCCGGCGCAAAGAGCGAGCGCATGACACCGTAAATGACGATGATCTGAAGCGGCCGCACTGCCGGTATCCATTTTACGCCATAAATCACGACGACTAATTCATACGTAACGCCAACGAGAATCCCAAAAATTGGGAACGTGACGAGCGAGACCATTTCGGTCATGCGCAGGAAAAGGCGCCTCATCTCGGCCAGATCGGCTTGGACTTTGGCCAGGGCCGGGAGCGAAACCGTATTGATGACTTTGACGATGTTCTCGACCGGCCAATTGGCAAGGTTATAGGCAAAAGAGTAATACCCAAGTTTGGCTTTGGAAAGCAATTTACCGATCAGAAAATTGTCGGTGTTGGTGTTGAGATAGCGGACGAGTTCTGAACCGAGTATGCTTTTCCCGAAGGAAAGCACACGCTTGAAATCCGCACGCTCTATATAAAGCGTCGGCGACCATTTGGTTTTCAGCCAGTATGGGACGGCTCTCAGCGGGCTGGCAATTATTTGTGGAATAACCAGACTCCAGACGCCGCAACCGAGAATCGCAAGGAGAATCACTAAAACGTTAGTGACGATCTCTACGCTCAGGTTGATGATGGTCAGATATTTGTAATTTAGTTCGCGGTTCAGGAGTGTGCGCGGAACCAACTCGAACGATTGGAAAACGAGACCGAGTCCCATCCAGATCAGGATTGGCTGTAAAACCGGTGTTGTGTAAAATTTCTTTACCCATGGCGAAATGCCAATGACAAACGCGCCGAGTATCAGCATAATACCGAAGTTGATCCAGAAAGCGACATTCGCGATCTGCTTCGGCCGTTTTTCCTCAACAATGATCGCAGCGTCGATGCCCCAGGCACTCAACAGCATGATGAAGCCCAGTACTAAACGCGCCAGCGCAATTGTGCCAAAGTCGTCCGGCAGGAGCAGGCGCGCCAGGACAATTGTCGAGGACATCGAAAGCAGGCGATTGCCGACCTGACCGATTCCGACCCAGCGCACGCCGGACTTGGCCTGCTCGACGACCGAATCAGCCATTCAAACTCCTTAATCCACCACAGAGCACACAGAGATATATTTTTAATGTTTTAATAAAATAAAATAAAGAATAATTCATATCTAATATTTTCTCTGCGTACTCGGTGAATTCAGTGGTTTAAATAAGGTTCTCGTACTTAAAAAATATCCCAGTCCAAAATACGCCAGTGGAATCAGCGGCAGGAAATAGCGCTGAATGGAATGCGTCGCCGCATGTAACAGTGACAGGTAAATAATTAGCACCAGCCACACGAATGCCCCGGAAAAATCGCGTCGGGCAAATTTCCAAATTCCGAAAATTCCGAGAATC
>JAZDEI010000138.1:0-4008 GCA_043808945.1 Fidelibacterota bacterium
AGCTCCGACGATCGGACTGACATCGCCAATATAACCATTGGTATCATAAATCCAGGCTCCACGCGGACCTTTTTGAGATGGTTGTCCGATGACGCCCCAATTACCATAAACGGTACGTACCAAATTCCCATTATGAATAGCGCTCCGCCGAAAAGCTTTGCCACTCTGATTGGCCTGGATATTCTGACTGACTGCTAATAGTATTACTATTGTAAAAAAAATAAATGGTGATTGAAAACGTGCATTTAGTTTCATAGACTAATCCTCACTCCCAACTCTAACCGGCGTGGTTCAGCATAGTAAGTGGAATTGGTAAACCATTCATGAACGGAATTTATAGGAGTACCAGTATTCAATGCTTTTTTGAGATCCTCATCCGTCGTGAATCCAGCTCGTCCGGTATCATCATAGACATTGGTCTCGTTAAGAGTATCAAACAGATTTTGAATCCGAATGAAGAATTCAACCGAATACTTGTCAATCCATCGCAGACGGTAATAACCCTTGACATCGACACTAATAGCTATCGGTTTATTATCGGCATTTGTCAGGAGTGAAGTAATATCCTCGCTCCGTCGTGGAGTAAAGGGAAGTCCACTACCCCATCGACCGATAAAATTAATCCCGTATTTTGGACTATTAAATCCAATTGTTCCATTGATTGTATGACGCTGATCCCAGCTTAATGGATTAAGCTGTACCTCCGGTTCAGTCCCGCCGGCGACAGCATTGCGATAGGCTTCCGGATCGGAAGCCGTCCCCTGGGCAATCTGTAATGTATAATCAAAATTCATGAATAATCCGCTTGGATTTTGCTGATTGAGAGCAATAGTAATTCCTTTAATAACTCCGAAATCGCTGTTAACCAATTTACTATAGGTCGCCGATCCTCCGAAAACTTCGATTTCCTCCGCCCGAGTACCGGTCAAATCACGGATGTCTTTAAGATACGCCGTAATATCAACCGATAAATTATCGCTTAACTGTTGCTGAACACCAATCTCGCCAACGATGGTTTGTTCCGGTTTTAGGTCCGCATTACCGATGACCCCCTGATTACCGGTTCCCGCGCCAAGTTCAAAATCCGGATTTTGATACAAGTAGGTATAATTCGGTATTTGGAAGAAATGACCATAAGAGAAGTGAAAGACGCCCCGATCACTGATCGGAAATGAAATTCCGATCCGGGGGCTGAATTGATATTTTGCGCTGGCTTTCATATACCAGTATTCCTGGCGTTCCTTGAATGACACCGGATTCTCATTTGCATCCCAGGTACCATTTCCATTGGTATCATGGTAACGATTCTCCGGTTTGATTGGCTCGTAGATTTCCGGATCGCTTGGATCAGATAAAATGACTCCATCCGGTTCGAAATAATCAAATCGAATACCGATATTGATAATCAATTCACTAAACTCCATCTTATCCTGTATATATCCGGAAAACTCATAAGGTTTATGGCGATAATAACTGGCGTAAATAGTGCTATCACCTAATATATCCGGATGAATATACGGGTTCCAGGAGGTCGGAATTTCCAGACCCGAAGAAAAATCGACATATGTCTCTCCAGTGGAAGGTCGAACTGTAAAGGTACGTAAAGAAAGATCGTGTTGCTGAAATTCCAGTCCGGCTTTCAATTGATGTTTATTGTTGATTTGAGAAGTAATATCCCATTTCAGCAGGTAAGTCCGGCTATCCCGAAATTCGTGATTATTCTGAGTACCGCCAAAGTAGAATTGATAAGGATATTGATACAGATAAGCCGGATGGACATAGGTGGTGCTATCGGTATAGCTGGTGTCTGCTGACAATCTGCCAGTATATTGGCGATAATAATATGAACCGGCAAGTGTAAAAAAGGTCTGCGGGCTTAATTGCTGCTGAAATTTAACCAAATGAGTTTCAGCAGTCAGGTTTTTCTTTAACATACCACTGGGATTATATTTGAACATCCGGTCATAATCCTGGTAATCTTTATTATCATAGAACAGGTTGTAATAAATACTGCTGCGATCGGAAATCCGGAAAATCAATTGTCCCTGAAAATATAGTTTTCTATTCCAGTTCATGTTGATCCATTTTAGATCGCCTTGCATAGTGGTTGAATCTAGTAAAAAATAAGAACCATCTGAACCGGCGGCTAATACCGATGTTGGCGTATAACGATTCTGACCCTGTTGCCATCCACCGAAGTAAATGTGCCTGGCGTCCAGGAAATAAAATATACGATCTTTAACCAACGGTCCGAATAGACTGAGTTCGGCATTCAGGATGTTTAATGGATTAATGACTTGGATATTGTCAAAAATTTTACTGTGACTGCTTAAATAATCGCCACAGTAAAACTCAGCCGAGCCTCCGAATTTGTTACTGCCCTGTTTTGTAGTAATATTGACAATACCGGACATCACCTTGCCATATTCAGCGTTGAAGGCGCCTGAAATCACTTGTAATTCCTGGATCATATTTTTATTAACATCTATAACGGCACTGCGATCATAGGAGTCCGTTACGGGAATTCCATCGATCAGATAAGCCACTTCACCTTTTCGGCCACCGCGCAGACTTCCATCTACATAACCGGCCTGCATCTGTAGAACGTCGCTGACTTCGGTAACCGGTAATGCGGCCAATTCTTCAGCCTTGACATGTGAAGCGGTGGCAGTCATGTCTTTTACAATCATTTTCCGTTCGGCCGTAATGACAACCTCTTCACCTTCCAAAACCTGGGTACTAAGATCGATATTAATGGTCGTAGTAAGATCTACCGAAACCATAACACCACTTACCACCTTTGGTTGATACCCGATCATTTGGGCTTTTAGACGATATTCCCCGGGTGGAATATTCAGGATCATATAACGACCATCCATATCCGAAGCCGCCCCTAAATAGGTATCTTCCAGCATGACATTGCAGCCCATCATTGGTAAACCGGTTTGACTATCGGTAATAAGACCAACTAATTTTCCGGTGTTCCCGCCGAAAACAAATCCGGTTAATATTAACAATGTTAATGTAACGAGCCAACCTTTACATCTCATCCTCTACCTCAATCGAAATTGACTTTTTGTTAGTGTCAAAAATCTTAATGTCTGTTTATTCTTGCTGAAATACTAAGGCACCGTTTGGATTTAGAAAATCAGCGTCGGCATTTATTTTGTAAATCAGGCGCCATTTTGCCGCTATATTTAAATTGATCTTACTGGAGATATTATCGATACGTTTATTACTGAAATTAAAAACGACGTAAATTGTTTCATTACCATCGCTGCGTTCAAAGGCTATAATGCCATCCTGATCATTTATTAAAATCGTCCGGTAATTACCACGTCTTAAACTCGTGTGTTCCTTACGGAGTTGGATTAATGATTTATAGTATTTGAGCAATTCCTGATCAACCGCGACCAAATCGACCGGTCGGTTCATCCCGAGCGGATGAGCTGTCTCAGGTTCGTATTTCAGTTCAGACCAGACCATCGGCTTGCGATTATCGGGATCATCGGCTCCCCACATCCCAACCTCATCACCATAATAAATATAGGGAGCGCCGATGTACGTAAATTGAAATACAAGGATCGCTTTCTGAACCTCACGGTCAGATTCGGAAGGACGATTCACCTTAAAATCCTTATTGTAACCCAGATTGCCACCATGGTCGATCCAGCGATCGGGATTGTTAAGCATGCTGGCAAATCGTTCGTTATCATGACTACCCATGATATTCATCAATTGATACTGAGCCGGCAACGGATATTTATTGCGGATATCGCTCAGTAATTGATCCAGACCGGTTGGATTCGCGTGCATTTTTTTATCGACAAATCCCTTGAGCATCGCATCCCCGAAACGATAATTCATGACGCCATCGAAAATATCGCCCTGCAGCCATGGCGAGGCGTCGAACATCTTGTTATTCGGGAAATCTTCCCACCAGATTTCTCCGGTGAGATAGGCATCCGGATTGACGGCTTTAACCCATTTACGAAAATCCCGCCAGAA
>JAZDEI010000139.1:0-8881 GCA_043808945.1 Fidelibacterota bacterium
ACTGCGAGTGGCGAATATGGTTTTCAGTTGACCGTTGGTCGCCTGTTCCCGGTGCAGGAAATTACCAAACAATTCCCGGCGGGCTGGAATATGCTCGGTCTGCCGCTCACCCCGATTGAGCGAACAATTACCAACTTATTCGGTGACGACATTTCCGGTTATTATTATCCGTATTCCTATTCAAACACGAGTGGTTATAGCCTGATAGAAAATATAGTTCAAGGCCATGGTTACTGGCTGGGACTATTAGAGCCGGCGATACTCGACTTTGCCGGTGATAGCCTGACGGATACCATTTCGATCAGTTTGCCCAAAGGTAGCAATATCATCGGCAATCCGTTCAAACATAAAATCGGTAAGGAAAATCTGACCTTCAGCAAGGACGGTGTTACACAATCGTTCAGTAGTGCCGTCGCGAACAACTTGATTTCGAATGTCATGCATACCTGGAAGAATGTCGGGAGCGGTGTTTATGCGGCAACAGACACCCTGAGTGTTTGGTGGGGCGCGTGGCTCTACGCGCTGGTGGATGGCTTGAGTGTAAACTATCTGCCCGGAGCAGTATCTAAAAGCCTAACTGAGAAGGTCATGGAAATCGGCGAAGGTTGGCAGGTTAATCTGAGTTTATCGGCGGCATGGGGTAAAGAGAATTCCGGTTTTCTCGGTGAAAACGCCAGCGCCAGTGATGGATTCGACGCATTATACGATTACATTGAGCCACCCGAAGCACCCAGTGGTAAGTTCCTGCGCGGCTTCTTCCGGCACGATAAATGGACGGAGATAACCACACTCTATGACAGCGATATCAGACCACTCAAAAGCCCAAATGCAGAGTGGCTATATACTGTGAATTCCTCGCAAAACGGTGAAGTTGTACTTACCTGGGACATTCAAAACTTACCATCTGACAAATCTCTTACTCTGATAATGCCAGATGGTTCAGAAATTGATCTGCGCCAGCAAAAGGAACTGACTTTTAAATACAATGGCGAGATCACCTTCCGGATTGTCAAACAATTCAGCACAACCATAGCGGAGAAACGCCTATTACCGGACAAATTTGCTCTGCAACAGAACTACCCTAATCCATTCAATCCAGTCACGACGATAAAATATCAGTTACCGAAAGCCGTGAAAGTCGAACTGACTGTCTATAACACAATCGGACAAACGGCTCGGACCATAGTTAATACTCATCAAGAACCTGGTTACTATACTGTGAGCTTCGATGCTAGTGGATTGGGTTCAGGTGTTTACTTCTATCGGATAAAAGCGGGTAACTTCAGCGATTTGAAGAAGTGCATAGTAGTAAAGTAAGCCGGAAGTCAGGAGCAGAATATGAAAAAGAATTTTCTTATTACAATTTTAGTAGCCATCTTTTTTTTATTCGGAGCAGAGCTAGCGTTTTCGGAAGTTGATACCCTCTGGACAAAAACCTATGGTGGACCAAATTCCGACTTAGGATATTCAGTTCAGCAGACAACTGATGGGGGATACATTGTTACTGGTTACACTGATTCGTATGGATTGGGTATTGACTTGTGGTTAGTCAAAACCAATGCTTTAGGTGATACCCTCTGGACGAAAACCTATGGTGGACCAAATTACGATATTGGATATTCAGTTCAGCAGACAACTGATGGGGGATACATTGTTACTGGTTACACTAATTCGTATGGACTGGGTTATTATGATCTATGGTTAGTCAAAACCAATGCCTCAGGTGATACCCTCTGGACGAAAACCTATGGTGGACCAAATTCCGACTTAGGATATTCAGTTCAGCAGACAACTGATGGGGGATACATTGTTACTGGACGAACAGACTTATATGGATTGGGTACTGACTTGTGGTTAATCAAAACCAATGCCTCAGGTGATACCCTCTGGACGAAAACCTATGGTGGACCAAATTCCGACTATGGATATTCAGTTCAGCAGACGACCGATGGCGGATACATTGTAACGGGACGGGCCGATTTGTACGGATTGGGTGGTGATCTCTGGTTAATCAAAACCAATGTTTCCGGTGATACCCTCTGGACGAAAACCTATGGCGGACCAAATTCCGACATAGGATATTCAGTTCAACAAACAACTGATGGGTGCTATGTAGTCGTCGGATACACCTACGGATTTGATGGAACAAATGGCGATCTGTGGTTAATTAAAACCAATGCCTCAGGTGATACCCTCTGGACGAAAACCTATGGGGGGCCAAGTTCCGACTATGGACGTTCAGTTCAGCAAACCGATGACGGTGGTTATATAGTCGTCGGATATACCTTCGGACTTGATGGGACAGATCCTGATGTATGGTTATTAAAGATAGGAGAGATATTTCCTGAATTTGAGATGAAAATTCAACTGGCATCAGGGAATAAAAACGACAGGGAAAATTTTGTCGGAGCAAACAATAGTTTAAAAGATGACTATGATCCCGGTATTGACATTCCTGAACCTCCCGTTCCGGTGAGTAATTACCTGCAATTGTATTTTCCGCATCCGGAATGGAGCATGTCATTTACGAATTTTAGTACTGATATACGTCGCGCCGTCGATTTGTTCCATCATAATATTGTCTGGGATTTTGTGGTCGCGACCGACCAGATCAATATGCTTCACACACTTAATATTGTGCCGGTTTCTGGAATTGATTTCACGGAGCATATTTATCTGAAAAATGTAACTACGGGAGAACTTAAAAGGCTGACGGCATCGGATCATAATTTGTGTTTTACACCGACTGCTGCCGGAAATTATCCCTTTCAGATAATTGTTGGGAGACTGTATCCAGTCCAGGAGACTTCCAAAACGTTTTCTCCCGGCTGGAACATGTTATCTCTGCCGCTATGTCCGCTGGATAACACACTGGATGCTTTGTTTAGAGATGACACTGGTAATGATGGCTATTTCTACCAATACCAGGGCAGTACCGGTTATCGCCGCTGTGACTCCCTGCAGGTTGGCAGTGGTTATTGGTTGGGCTTGCTCCAGTCGGCTACTTTACGGTTTACTGGCGACAGTTTGAACAGTACTGTTACCATTCCACTTGGGGACAAAAACAATCTGATCGGCAATCCGTTCAGGTATGGTATTCACAAGAATAATCTCAGCATTATCCATGATGGTGTCACCAAGACTTTTACCGAAGCGGTTTCAGCCGGTTGGATCAGCGCGGCGCTGCATCGCTGGCAGAATACCGGAACAGGCAGTTACGTCGTAACGGATACGTTAGGTATCTGGGATGGCGCCTGGCTGTACGCCCTGGTTGATGGTCTAGCACTTCAATATAATCCTGGTCGAATCACTAAAAGTCTCACAGAAGGCGGCGACCGTTTGACAGGCAGCAATTGGGAGGCACAGTTAAGGTTGTCATCTACTTGGGGTGGCGACATGGCGGGCATAGTTGGTGTCAATGAAACGGCAACAGACGAGTTCGACCCGCAGTATGATTATCCCGAACCGCCCACGCCACCTTCAGGCAAGTTTCTGACCGGCTACTTCGAGCATAACGACTGGTCAGCATTAGGACCGCATTATGATCGCGACATTAGGTCGGCGACGACGAGTAGTTTAGTCTGGAACTATACTGTGAAATCGGCTTTAACAGGATCAGTGACCATCAGTTGGGAAATGGTCAATCTGCCATCTAATTATACCTTAATTCTACATGATCCGATACAGAACCGAGATGTCAATTTCCGCAGCCAAACTTCTTATACTTTCAATTATTCTAGTGAAATTACCTTTACGATTCGTAAAGATGTAGCTATAGGAATAGATGGTGGAGAAGTTAGCCTTCCAAAGAAATTTGCACTTTCACAGAATTTTCCAAATCCGTTCAATCCCATCACGACAATCAGATATGCTCTATCAAAGTCAGTACGAGTTCAACTGTCTGTCTATGACCTAAACGGTAGGGTTGTCGAGAAATTGGTAGATGAACAGAAGTCGCCGGGATATTACTCGGTTCAGTGGAATGCTGAGCATTACGGCTCAGGCGTCTATTTGTATAAATTAGAAGCGGGAGATTTCATAGAAATCAGGAAATGCGTACTGGTGAAGTAAGCGAATAACGTTTTCCGTAATGAAATGATAGAGCCATCCTTAGCGGTGGCTCTTTTTGTTTTAGGGCTAAATCCATAAACAATGATCAATAATAGTAACCGCGTGGGCATTGAGACTGTGACCATGTAAGGAATCAACTATTTTAGGACAAGATCTATATGTTGTGAACAATAATAGGGGGCTTTTCAAAGCCTTCTGGACGATTTTTACGCATCAGGATTAACGTCAACTATTATTTCTTGTTGGCGAGATCATATTAGCCGGCGTTGGTTTGGTAATCAAAATCGTCGGGTTAGTCCGCGGCCGTAAGGTATGACCGGTAAGCCGACCTTACCGACCCAGACAGAAAACAGCGTCATTGATGTGTCTTTGAAACAGGCCTTAAAGGCTTTCAGCGGATTAGTATTTACCACGTTGGCTGTCGGCGTTTCAATTGTATTACTTCGAGATTATGCCAAGTACAAACGCCAAAAAGCCATCATTGATGCTGTGACTGAGTTACTGTTAACCTTAAATCCAGGAAGTGCCCGATGGAAAGAAGAAAAGAAGCCGATGGAATCTCAATCCAGTTTACCAACAAAGAACTAGAGACCGGCAAGCAGATTCTTGGTTTTATTGGTATAGGATTGGTGGCGATCATGATTATCAGATTTCTGGTATGGAAGTGATATGAGTGACACCAGACTGAGAATCCGTCTAACCAGCGGTTCGTTAATCAAGTTGGCCGGCATTATCTCCTACAGTGTGATCTTGGCGGCCAACGCTTTTATGATAGGGTCAGGAATCCAGAGTAGTTTCTGTGTCAGGAAACAGGAACGCATATCTTCGAATCTGCAAACAACGGCGGAAATAGCCTCAGCAGTTGCCGTACTCTACCGACTGAAATATGTCACATATGCTATACTCTGGAAAAATGCAGAAGTGTATTATTTACGCGTGAAGATTTGTGGCGAGGGACAGAATTGAACTGCCGACACAGGGATTTTCAGTCCCCTGCTCTACCGACTGAGCTACCTCGCCACTGCAAAAAAGCGGTGTAATTTATCATTTCTGAGCATAAACCAAAAAGTATTTTTCAACAGACGGAAAAATTCTCCTTGAATATTCGTTGTCAAATAATTACAATTGGATTGAACTTATGAATAATCTTAGAAATTCAGAGTAATGCTTAAAAAACTCCTGCGCGGATATTTAAGAACCTCCCTGATCCTGCGAATCGTGATTGGTTTTGGCACCGGCTCGATCATCGGCGGCTTGCTCTGGGCATATTCCGGAGTAATCGGACAACCGGCAACCGAAACGGTCGTGCAATTCATCGCACCACTGGGTTCGTTATTAATAAACATGCTGAAAATGATCGTCATTCCGGTGATCTTTTTTTCAATTGTAACCGGCGCCGCCAGTCTTACGCTCCGCAAATTTGGCGGCATTGGTCTGAAAGTTATTCTCTGGTATCTGGCAACATCGACTTTAGCGGCTGTAGTCGGAGCATCTCTGGCGCTGGCGATCAATCCCGGGTCCGGCTCGAATTTGGCCGGCTGGGAAAGACTAATTGGCGCACTCGGTATGGATCAATCTATCCCAGGCGCAAGCCCTACTTTGACGCATAGTCTGGCCAGTCTGGTGCTTAGTATGTTTCAAAATCCGTTTGAGGCGCTGGCAACTAACAATTTCCTGGCGATAATCGTATTTTCACTGTTGTTTGGATTGGGAATCCGGGTACTGCTGGAATCGGGAAAATCTTCTGTTGAACACCGGGGTTTGGAATCCATCATTTCACTTTTAAATGCGGCCCGGGCGGTAATATTCAAATTGGTAGATTGGATCCTCGAATATTCACCCATTGGCGTTTTTGCGCTGGCATTGACCAATTTCGGATTATACGGGAAAAACATCGTTGGGCCTTACGTGAGTGTAACATTGGGAGTGATTGGCGGAATTGTTATAATGATGTTCGGGGTTTACCCACTAATGATCGCCCTGATAACTCATCAGAATCCGGTGCGCGTCATGCGGAAAATGGACGAGGCCATAATTACCGCGTTCATTACCCGTAGTAGTGCCGCGACCCTGCCGGTATCACTCCACACAATGCAATCCCGGTTAAAGGTCAAGCCGGAGCTGACCAGTTTTACTTTACCGCTGGGAGCAACGATCAATATGGATGGAGTTTGTGTGCATTTACCAATGTTTGCCATTCTGGCGGCAAATATGTTCGGTATCGATTTAACACTGACAAATTTGATAATTCTGGTTATTACAACAGTCCTGGCCTCAATTGGCGCCGGCGGAGTTCCGGGCGGTAGTTTGATGTTACTATTTATAATTCTCGAATCGCTCGGCCTGAATGGCGCCCAGATCGCCATAATGGTAGCGTTGGCGACGGGCATCAATCCAATTCTGGATATGTTTGAGACTGCCAACAATGTCACCGGCGACATGATTTGTACTTACATCGTAGCCCACAAAGAAAAAATGTTTAACCCGGATTTTCAAGGGAGTCAGTAATATGAACCAGCGGGTCGCTATTGAAAAATTCGATTCAGATAATCTGAGGAACAAAATCCGGGATTGTCTGGAATGGATCAATTGGCGGGATAAAATTTATCCTGATTCCAGGATTTACATTAAACCCAATCTGACTTTTCCCGAATACCGCGAAGGCGTAACCACTTCGCCGGAATTCATAACCGCCTTATTGGATGTGCTGAAAGAACGGACGGCGCACCTGGCGGTCTTTGAGTCGGATGGCGGCAATAACTCCTATCCGGCCGAAAAGGCTTTTCGTACCCACCATTTGTACGAAATTTGCTCGGCGCGGAATGTTCGTCTGCTGAATCTCTCGCGCCTGGAAACCGTACCGGTTCCGGTAATCACTCCGCATGGCACAAAAATTATCCCGCTGGCTAAAGAACTCGTCGAAAACGCCGATATGACAATCAGCGTCCCGGTACCTAAAATGCACTTCGTAACGCGGTTTACCGGTGCAATTAAGAATCACTGGGGTTGTGTGCCGGATTCAATGCGCCTGCGAAACCATTACTTTTTCAGTTATGCCATTCTTGAAATCATGCGGCGTCTGAAATCCCAGATTACCGTCGTTGACGGCCAATATTTTCTGGATGTGAACGGCCCGGTAACTGGCACACCGGTTAAAATGGACCTGGTGATTGCGGCTGAAAGCCCGTTAGCGGCTGACCTGATTCTCATGGACATTATGAATGTCGATCCGCACTCGATCGGCTACATTCGGCAAGCCTGGAAACAAAAAATGCTTCCGGAAAGCACCGCCGATATTGAGATCAATCACGATATTAAAGAAATTAAAACTCATCAGTTCAGTTACAAACGCGATCCGGTGGATTATCTGGCTTTGCTTGGATTTAAAAGCAGGATCGTGACCTGGATCGTCTATCTTTCACCATTGCGCAGTTTCGCCCACTGGTTGGTGAAAATGTTACGGGGCGGTTCGCGCCAGGTCGACACCTTTTACAAAGATGTGCTCAAAGACGATGAGCCGGGTTAAAACTAACTTAACGGTTTACATTTCCCGACGTGTTTTTAATGTTTTAACAGGTAGTGCGGTCGATGAAATTGCGGACGGAGCGTTCGGTTTCATCCAATCGGGCTTCATCTACCGGCGTTGCAATCAATAAACCGGTACGGATGAAATAAATCGCGTGATCCTTGACCTTGCAGTGGGCACAACGTTCAAGGATAAAACCGTAAATATCCAGTTGGGTTGAATATTTTTTTAACAGGCTTTCATTCGGACGATTTTCAATTCGATCGGACTTAAAGTCGACGATCGTCAAAGTGCCGTCCTCGTTTTCGAGGAGCAGGTCGATTTTGCCCTCGAGGATTGTCGCCGCATACAGTCCGAAAACTTCGACTTCGCGTTTGACATTTCCGGCGGCCAGGATCATTTGGCGCAGACGGTTTTCCGGTTCGAGCAGGCGGTCTGCCCAGGCGCTGAATTCGTCGATAACCGACTGGGACTCCTCATCTGTCAGCCGGTGCGGCTTGAGCAGGTCGGAAAGCATTCCCCGAAAAGATTCGGCCGATTTGAAATCCCACCAGCTGAAGGCTTTATGAATCAATGTGCCGCGTTCGGTCGGTGATAGCGGAGTGTCGAAATCCGGTGCGAATCCGGACTGAAAGGATTTTTCCGCGGTTACCCAATCGGCCAGCGCCGTGGCAGTTATCTTTTCCACGCCGGGTTTGATTTGTACAGGCTGAATTTGCTCCTGAATTCGACGTAATTCCGTTTCGCTTAGCATAGCTGTCATAGGACTACCGGCGACTTTTAACTGGCCGGAAAGCCGTAGAATTTCCGTTTTCGTACGTCGTTCGATCCGGCAGAGATTTTCAGCCGCGGCCAAATCGAATATTTCTGCGCTCAAATCCCAGAGCGAATTTTCATGGTCGCTATTCGCCCCGGAGGCGGGCGTCGCCGTGCAAACCAAACAGGATTTGGCGCGGGTCATTGCGACGTACATCAGGCGTTTTTCTTCGGCCAATGTCCGGCGCCGTTCGATTTGCCTGAGATATTCGTAATAAAAAGCATAATTATCGTTATCACCGGCCTTGAGCGCTACTGCCGCGCCGACCTCCGGATGAAAGAGCATGCGCTCGTTTTTATAATTGATCTTCCCGGCCAACAGCGGCAAGAAAACGATCGGGAAGTCAAGACCTTTGGCGGCGTGGATCGTCATCAGGATTACGGCGTCGCCTTTTTCACTGGCTAAATTGGCTTCGCCCTCGCGCACGGCCTGAGTGCGGTAAATCCGGATGCGCCGGATAAAGTCGA
>JAZDEI010000140.1:0-2538 GCA_043808945.1 Fidelibacterota bacterium
GTCGCCGCTGTTAGCGACTTTCAGGATTTCGATCCGGGGTAAGTTCATCTTTTGAGCCGCGATTAATAAAGCCGTAATCGGACCGCCGCCGCAGGCTTCGTATTTTTCTTTAGCCAGTCCGTCATAGAATAACCGGGCGTCCAGCTGTTTCAGGTTATTGATGGCCAGTTGATCGAGCCTTTGACACTCCGCATACGGATGATAATGCGAAAAGTCGCTGGACGCGATCACGAGGATGTTACTTTTCTTCAGTAATTCGCCGAGCCGTTCGCCGAGACTGCTCAGCACTTTCCAGTCCTGTGTACCGATCACGATCGGCACGATCGGGATATTCGGCAAAACGATCTGCAGAAACGGTAATTGAATTTCGAGACTGTGTTCGGCGCGGTCGAATGTCCGGCTCAGGTGTCCTTGGGTGGTGAATTTCACCAGCCCATCAGCCGTTATACATTCCGTGGCCAGTTTTTTGTCAATCGGAACGCGGCCGAGCGGGGTTAGGTAGGCGTCGCCAGAAAAGACCGAAGCATACGGAAAATATTCGATGTGGCAGGGCGCGATAATAATCACGGCATTATATTTCTGACCTTTCAATTCCCGGTAGGCATAGGCCGCAACCTGTCCGCTGGCCAGATAACCGGCATGGGGAATGACCATTCCGAATGGTTTCTGCGGCAGGGTCGGTGTTCCGGCGTTTTTCAGATAATTGTTCAGCAGGGAAGTAATCTCCGCGGTCGTGGCCGGATAATAAGTACCGGCATTGTAGGCCGGTCTTTCCTGGGCTGGCAGAGAAACCGTCACAATTAAGAAAATCAACATATAATAAAGATATCCGGTCTTCATTATTAACTCCATACTCCCGGAATGATCGTCTGACAATACTGACATTTGCCGTTTTTGATCGATAGACTTCGCAGTTGATAGCCAATCCGCTCGATGATTTTCCGTTGACAGTGCGGGCAATAAGTGTTTTCGGCGGCATGACCGGGGACGTTGCCGATATAGACGAATTTCAGCCCGGTTTCGCGCGCAATGTCATAAGCCGCTTCGAGTGTGCCTATGGAAGTCGGTGGCAAATTCTGCATCAGGTACAGCGGATGAAAACGGGTAAAATGCACCGGTACGTCCGGCCCGAGGTTTTGCAGAATCCATTGGCTCATTTGCCTGATCTGAGCTGGATCGTCATTTTGCGTCGGAATGACCAGATTGACGATCTCCAGCCAGATTTTACTTTGTTTAATTTGCTTTAATGTCTCGAGCACCGGTGACAATGTCCCATCGGTGACATCCCGGTAAAATTGCTCTGAGTAGGCTTTAAAGTCGATCTTGATCGCGGAAAGTACGCCGCAAAGATCTTTGAGCGGCTCGGGGTTGATATAGCCGTTGGAGATCATGACGCTGTGCAGTCCGTTTTTGCGCGCGATTCCCGCCGTATCGCAAATGTACTCAGTCGAAATGGTCGGCTCGGTATAAGTGAAGGCGATCGTCGGAGTCTGATATTTTTTTGCTAAGGAGATCAATTTTTCAGGCGTCGTATATTCGAAAGGGAGTTCTTCCGGGGCAACCTGTGAAATATTCCAGTTCTGACAGAATTTGCACTTCAGATTACACCCGGCCGTGGCGACAGAAAGGGCGTTGGTGCCCGGTAGAAAATGGAACAGCGGTTTTTTTTCGATGGGATCGTTGTTGAGAGTGCAAAGCCGCCCGTAGACTAAAGTTTTGTAAACGCCGTTTTGGTTTTCGCGGACGCGACAATAACCGCGTTTCCCGTCAGGAACAACGCAGGCGCGCGGACAAAGCAGACAGCGGATTTTACCGTCAGCAAGTTTAACGTAGTACCGGGCTTCCCGGATATAAGGTTGGGCGGAGGCCACAGTCTGCGAAAAAAGCCGGTTGAAATAATGGGGTGTAGTGAGCGAAACTCCGAGGCAAACGCCCATCTGCCGGCAGAATTGACGACGCGTGCAGAGCATTGTTATTTCATTAATTTTTGATCGACCATTTTGGCGGCATCCAGTAAATATTGATCTTTACCGGTCAGATTGCGCTGGGCCATGATACGTATAAAATTGTTTCCGCGGTAAAATGAAGCGAAACCCGGGCTCTGACTGCCTTCCGTTCCAACCGGGATTTTGGTCATTGTCTGGTAACGGCGGTACAGACCACGTGCATTGTTTTCACTATTGGTAATGAATATTTCGATCTTGAGTACTTTATAATCTTCAGTTCTGAGGGTCTGGATGACGACTTTTTCGATCTGATAGCCGAGATACATCTGGTAATTATCACCCAATTCTTTTTTCATATCGTTCATGGATTTGGCAACCCGGCGCGATTCCGTCTGCCAACCTGGAAAATCATCATGCCTGACGGCATATTTACGCGCCGCGCAGGAACCCAGAAATAGGATGAAAATTAATAACGCTCTGATTGATTTCATGCCTGCAACCTTTCTTCACCTTCGCGCACTACGATCACGCCTGCCTCGCCGTTCAGCGGGCATTTATTCTCGCAAATTCCGCAACCGATGCATAGTGATTC
>JAZDEI010000141.1:0-12512 GCA_043808945.1 Fidelibacterota bacterium
TGCTTTTCGGAAAAGATGTAACCATATTCTTATTGTTCATATTTCATTTACCTTTCCGGAATAATTTAATGAATATTTTGTGTCCATATGAATCCAATTTTATTTTCGCATTTCTGCGTGGTTAAAATAGTGTGTCTGCGAGCAGACTCGCTTCACTCAGAATGTTAGTGTAATTCCGAATAATGTGTTCGGTAGCCCGGTGAATACAGGCTGAAAGATCGATGTCAAGGTCGGCTGGCAATTCATCTTCATCGAGAACAGTCGCTCTCCCCTGCTGTGAAATGAAAACGTCGACGATCAGATCGCGCCACTCGAATTGTTCCGGACTGAGATGAACACTGTCGGCAATATTGAAATAATCGCCCAGGTGAAAGCCCTGCGGATCGAACCAGCGATATAAAGTATACGGCCGGTTCTGCCAGTAAAAACCATACGTCACAGTATTTTCCGGCAATTTCAGTTTATTGACGATAATTGATTCTCTCAGGATATATCTCAGGATTCCGAAATCGTTTTTTAATGACAACCGGTCACAATCAAAAATGCGAGTTTTTCCCGTCAATAATAAATGTTTGATTTCGCGACACCGTGAAAAAGTCATTTTAATTCCGATTTATGCCAGCAGATGTCCGATTAATATTTTCAGACCGATGCCGATCAGGACGATTCCGCCGAAAACCTCGACTTTCTTTCCGAGATAACAACCGACCCGCTTACCAATAATAATCCCGATCAACGAAATGCCAAAAGTGATAAGACCAATGATGATGACCGGAATGACTATCTTCATCTCCAGAAAAGCAAAAGTAACCCCGACTGCCAGCGCATCGATGCTGGTGGCAATCGACAGGCCTAACAAAACCAGATTACCGGATGGATCGCTTTCCGGGGTACATTCCTTGATGGTTATTGCTTCATAGATCATGTGCCCACCGATATAGACCAGCAAACCGAATGCGATCCAGTGATCGAAATTGACGATGTACTTTTGTAAAGTCTGCCCGGCAAGCCAGCCGATCACAGGCATAAGCGCCTGAAAGCCACCGAAAGCCAGCGGGATTTTCAGGTACTTCCATCGATTCGGTTGCTGAATGGTCAAACCACAGGTGATCGATACCGCGAAAGCGTCCATTGCCAATCCGACTGCAATCAGGATTATCGAAAGCAGATCCATAATTAATCGATTCCGGGCTCTTCGTCAATGGCAACGTCGATCAATTTGACTTCCTGTTCCGGGGGGAGTTCAGGTTTATTACCGAGATCGACCTGCGCAATTTTATCGAAGGATGTCGAAATTTTATGTGAAGTCGTATGAATGTCTTTAACGTCCTTCTGAATCGTGTCGATATGCGAAGACAATTTATTCCAGCGATCGCGATAGCGGCGGAATTCCTCGGACAGTTTCATAATTTCCTGCTGAATAATATCGGCGTATTTGCGGCGTTCAATGTCGCGCAGGACGAGCTGGACGGTATTAAGAACGGCCATAAAGGTCGTCGGCGAAGTAATCCAGACCCGCCGGTTATGGGCGTATTTCACCAAGTCATCATGGTAGGCGTAAAGTTCGGCGAAGACCGCTTCGGCCGGTATAAACATGATCGCCTGGTTTGAGGTTTCACCCGGCAGGATGTATTTATCGGCAATGTCGTCGATTTGCTTCTTCACGTCCGACTTAAAGAGTTTCGTGGCCGCGTTATGATCGGCTTCGGACAGACTTCTATCCATCGAGCGTTTATAGTTATCGAGCGTGAACTTGGCATCGATTGGGATATTGCCGATCGGATCGGGTAAAAACAGAATCGCATCAACAGTTTTCGCATTGCTCAGAGTGTGTTGAATTTTATATATTTTATCGCTTTTATCGCCGAAAATAGCATAAAGAATCTGGTTCAGTTGCACTTCACCAAAAATACCCCTGCTCTTCTTATCGCTCAGAATTTCCTGTAGTGAAACCACGTTGGTCGAAAGGCTTTCGATATTCTTCTGGGCTTCGTCGATCTTCGCCAGGCGCTCGATCACACTCGTGAAGGTCTCGTTGGTTTTTTTGAATCCCTCGTTGAGGTTTTCCTGAACTTTGGTGTTGATCGCATCCAGTTTGGCTTCGACGGTTTTCGTCAATCGCTCGAAGTCCTCGGTCACGGCCTTTTTGAATGTTTCTTTGAACTGGCTGAATTCCTCGGTCTGCTTCCTACTGGTTTCGTTCAACGACTTTGTAATCTCGATCTGGAAATTTCCGAACTTTTCGATCAATTCGCGGTTTTTCACGGAGATATTGTCGGTGAATTCGGTGAAGCGTTTCTGGACGATATCGGCCGTTTTGGACTGCAACAAATCCGGAAAGACATTCAGTTTCGATTCCAGGGCGATAACCTTCTCTTTTAAGGCTTCCAGAGTCGGATCGGCTTTTATCTGACCAGTCTTTTTTACTTTTAAATAAACGAGAAATATTAAAATACTCGTAATCAGCCAGCAAATAAAGATAATCAGGTATGTGCTCATTGTACTTCCTTCAGAGTTGTTTCTGTGCGTAGTTTACGGAAAAATGCTTCCAGTAACGCCTGGCAGACTTCGGCTTTGACGCCGCCTTTTATCAGGGCTTTATGATTCAACAGGTTTTGGTCGCAGAGATTTTCGACCGAACCGCACATTCCGGCGGCATTATCATAAGCCCCGAACACGACCCGTGGAATCCGGGCATTCAATATCGCGCCGGTGCACATCGGGCATGGTTCCAGGGTTACGTATAAAGTACAGTCCGCCAGTCGCCACGAATCCAGAAAATTTGCCGCGGAAGTAATTGCCAGCATTTCGGCGTGGGCGGTCGGATCTTTCAATCCTTCGCGTTGATTGTAACCTTTTCCGATGATTATATTGGATGACACGACGATCGCGCCAACCGGAATTTCGCCGGTATCCAGGGCTTTTTCGGCTTCACGGATCGCGAAATCCATCCAATATTCATCTGAATTCATTATCAAACCCATGGCCGAATTTAATTAAACTTCCCGACGAAAAACAACCTTATCCATTGGTTAATTGAAACTTTTTCATTATTATTCGGCCAATAAAAATATTGAAAATATGAGAGACTGACATGGAAAAAGCGCGTGAAGTAATTGGTTATCTGTCAAATCTGATCTGGAGCACCCCGGATTTTTTCCCATTCATGGTCATGCTACTGTTGTTTACCGGATTGGTAATGACTATTCGAACCAGGTTCGTGCAGATTCGCCTGTTTTTTCATTCCTGGAAGGTAATGTTCGGCGTATACGACAATCCCGGAGAACCCGGCGATATTAACCACTTCCAGACAATTTCGGCTGTCTTGTCGGCCACGGTGGGCATCGGCAACATTGCCGGAGTCGCCACAGCCATACATTACGGAGGACCGGGGGCTTTATTCTGGATGTGGGTCACAGCCGCACTTGGCATGGCTTTGAAATACTCGGAAGCAATGCTCGCCGTGAAATATCGTAAACAGAACCAAAACGGCTCCTACTCCGGCGGTCCGATGTACTATATCGAAAAAGGTCTGGGCCGGAAATGGAAATGGATGGCGGCGCTGTTTGCCAGCATGGCTGGTATTGCGGCGCTCGGTATTGGCAATACGATCCAGGCTTTTACGATGGCCGACCAGATGCGGGCCGATTTTGCCATTCCGACCTGGATAACAGGTTTGATCTCGGCATCTGTTGTGGGAATCGTAATTATCGGCGGAGTCAAACGCATCGGCCGGGTTACTTCCATTTTAGCGCCGTTCATGTGCCTCTTCTACCTCATCGGCGGATTAGTGATTCTGGGAATCAATTTCCGGGCCATTCCGGCCAGCTTCAAATTAATTCTGGATAATGCTTTCACGGCAACGGCCGGAGTTGGTGGATTCGCAGGTGCAACATTTTTATTCGGGATGATGTGGGGTGTCAAACGCGGATTATTTTCCAATGAAGCCGGCCAGGGCAGCGCCCCGATTTTGCACGCGGTCGCTCAAACCGACGAGCCCCCCGAGGAAGGCGCCAATTCTATGCTTGGACCGTTTATCGATACGATCTTAGTCTGTACAATCACCGGTCTGGTAATCATCATGACCGGTGTCTGGCATACTAAAAAACCAGACCTTGTTTTAGCCAACTCCCAGGCCGCGATCAATATCGTCTCTAATCAGGCTGGTGTTTCTCAAAATTCTGTCATTAAAGGTGACGCCCTGAAAAGCACGTCCTTTCCGGTCGTCAATGGAAAAGTCATGAGCGATATTGTGTTCATCCGTAATCACAGTATTACCGACAGTGCAATTATTGTCGTGAACCGTCAGCCGTACACCGGGACTATTTTGGTCGATGAAAACGGGTTGATGAAAACCGCAGTAAAAAATGAGCCGGTCTACCTTCAGGGAAATATGCTGCAAAATGGTTCGATCATGACCGGCTGGGCTTTCCAAAAAGGTCTTAGTCCAATGGGAAATTGGGGTGGGTATATAGTAACGATCGGCGTCTTTTTATTCGCAATTTCGACCGCAATTTCATGGTATTTTTATGGCGACCGCGGCGTTCAGTATCTGTTCGGTGATCGCGGCGTTTTCTTTTATAAATGGATATATGTCGGCCTGCATTTCCTGGGTGCCGTTGTATCGTTGGAATTGGTCTGGGGATTTGGGGATATTGCGAACGGTCTGATGGCTATTCCCAACCTGATCGCGGTGCTACTGCTGTCTGGTATCGTTGCAAGAGATACGCATGAATACACCCATCGGCGCCATTATACCACCCGGGAGTGGATGCAGATACAAAATAAGGCTAAAAATTGATGATTGATCCGCAGGTACAAAAAGAATTGTCGGAAACGGCATTGTCTGCCGCTCAGCAGGCCGGTAAAATCCTCAGACAAAAAGTAAATACTGCTTTGAAGATAGACTATAAAGGGCGGATAAATTTAGTTACCGAAGCCGACCGGCTGGCTGAAAAAGTAATTATTACCACAATTGCCAACCATTTCCCGGATCATCAGATCCTTTCGGAAGAGACTCCGTTTATTGCCGGTCAATCCGATTTCAAATGGATCATCGATCCGCTCGACGGTACGACTAACTTCGTTCATGGTTTCCCATTTTTTGCCGTGTCGATCGGCCTGGAATATCAAAAAGAACTATTACTGGGCATCGTGCATGTTCCGCTAACCGGTGAGACTTTCTCGGCATTCAGAAATCAGGGCGCATTTCTGAATGGTAAACCCATTCGCGTTTCCAGGATTGAAAAACTCTCCGGAAGTCTTCTGGCAACCGGATTCCCTTATGAAGAGAACGTGAGTTTCAAACGCAATTTCGATTTTTTCCGACAAATCTATCCTCTGACACAGGGCGTCCGGCGGGCTGGTTCAGCCGCAATTGATCTATGCTACACGGCCTGCGGCCGGTTCGATGCTTTCTGGGAATTGGATATAAATGCGTGGGACGTGGCCGCCGGTGCATTGATTGTTCGGGAAGCTGGTGGTAAATTAATAAATATGGACGGTTCTCAATTCTCGATATATGATCGTCAAATACTAGCAACCAATGGATTAATCGAGGCTGAATTATTAACGATATTTAAATCAACATTATAATTAATTATGAGGATAAAATGATGAAACGCATCTTTTCGCTAATAATATTGACCAGCTGTTTGAGTTACGCTCAGATTGAGATAATTCTTGATAATGAAGATCCGACTGGATTTACGGTTCAGGGAAATTGGGGTACTAAAACGTCGACAAGTTGTTATAAAGGCAATGCTCGTTTTATTAAAAGAGGCACAGGAAATAATTACGTTCAGTGGCAACAATCTATTCTCTTTCCGGGAGAGTATTCAGTCGATATGCATCTGATCAATTATAAATACGCCAGGGATGCCCATTGTTATCTCAAGACGACCCTGGGAGATTCTTTGATCATTGTTGACCAGTTCTACCAACCGGAGGGTTGGAAAAACCTTGGCACTTTCGAAATACCGGAAGACTTTTTATTAAAAATTACGGATCAATTTGCCGATACCGGAACATATGTTTATGCTGATGCAATCAAACTGGCTTATACTAAGCCGACCTACAAAATTGAGGGTTATGTCAGTCCAAGCCAGACTGACCTGATGAGTTATTTTCAGGTTGATTTGTTCCAGCCTGCGACCAATAAGTCACTTGCCAGCATAATTCTTGATCCCAATGATAGAGAATTTATTTTTGGAAATTTACCCGCCGGGCAATATAAAATCCAATGTTCTGCCTGGGGCTATGATACATTAATAATGAATTCGGTCGTACTGCAAGATGCCAATGTGACCGGTTTAAATCTTACTATGAATCCTTCTTCGGTTATCAGACATAACCTTAGCGGATCGGTTATATTAGACGATTCATCCAATGTAAATTTCTGTCGGGTTGCTTTATTTGCCAACATAATGTCCAATCCAATAGGGATTGATTCAGTCTCTCATGGAAACACTTTTACGTTTTTAAATTTACCGGAAGGTGATTATCATTTAGTATTTATATCTGACGGTTATCTTCCTGATTCAACAACATATACGAATATACACCTGAACCAGGATATTACTCTCACCCCCCTCCTTTTATACGCCTGCTTTCAGATCGCCTGGTGTTCCGATATGCATATTGGTGCCGGATATGAAACTAATTTTCAGAATGTTATTACTAATATTAATTCGATTAATGATCAACTTGATTTTTTAATCAACAGCGGAGACTTAACCGAGAAGGGATTGAATACGGAATTCGTCACTTATAAAGGTCTGATCTCATCATGTAAAATTCCAGTTTATAATATTGCCGGAAACCATGACACAAAATGGTCAGAATCCGGTTTGCAATATTTTATCAACAATGTCGGACCACTGCATTTATCTTTCGACCATAAAGGATTTCATTTCATCGGTATGAATTCGGGCACGCCGATGAAAGGCGGTAGCGGTTATGTAGATCCGTCAGAAATCATCTGGTTGAAAGAAGATTTAGCCAATTTATCTGATCCGGATATGCCGATTGTTTTTATAACACATATGCCGGTCAATATTGGTTCACTGGCGAATTATTGGGAAGTATTAGATATTCTGAAGAATTACAAGACAGTTTTTATCATGGTTGGGCACGGACATTCGAACTCGAAATATAATTTTGAGGGGATTCCGGGAGCCATGACGATGGATACTTATAACTCCACTACTTCCGGATTCAGCATAGTATCTTTATCTAAAAAGGAAATCAGCGTCACGCCATTCCTAAATTCAACGAATGCTGTCGGAACTACGTGGCTCAGAGTCGCTTATAACGATCAGATACAACCGGATATTCAATTTACTAATCTGTCTGATGGTGAAATCATCAGCAGTTTAAAAACGATTCAGATTCAAACTGAAAATACTATGGCCCAAGGAACCTATGCGATAAGAACTGATGCTGATATATCTGGTTCTCTATCCGGCGCTGGAACCAATTGGAGTCTGACACTGAATCCTGCTGGATTGGAAAATGGTTCGCATGTTCTGTTAGCGACGTTGATTGATGCATCGGGAAATTCCTATAGCAGGTCGATTGAGTTTTATACGGAGAATGGTAGCTATCCGAAAACCGATTGGCGCTTCGACTCGAAAGCGATCATTATTAGTACTCCGGTTTATGACAGTTCTAATGTTTACTTTGGAACCAGTGACGGTAAAGTATATGCCCTCAATTTGGAAAATGGTTCCCAGGTATGGTCTTCCTGTCAAACGGGCGTTAGCATTTTCTCGTCGCCAGCTGTGAAAGATTCGACACTATTTATCGGTTCAAGCGATGGAAATCTATATGCCATTTCGACCAATACCGGTAATTTGAAATGGTCATTCAATACCGGCAAAGCTGTCATCAGCGCAGTGGTCATAGTCGATTCTCTGGTCTATTTTGCCGGTAATAATGTTCTTTATGCAGTGAACGTCAACACTCAACAAAAAGTCTGGGAATATTCAACCAGCGGCCTGATTGAATGTAAACCGGCTATCGCCGGAGAAAAAATCATCGTGACATCCTGGGACAGATACGTTCATTGTATCAATCGCTTCAGCGGCTCGAATATCTGGAAATGGAATAAACAATCCAGTTTTTATTATGCACCTGCCGCCTGCTGGCCGGTTGTTTCGGATACCAGGGTATTTATCACCGATCCGGCCAAAAATCTGACTGCAATCAGTCTGGAAAATGGTGCGACAATTTGGGAAAGCAACAGTACTCCACAAGTCTGGGAATCAATTGGAATTTCTGAGGACAAATCCAGGATTTATGTGCGAACTTTGGATGGACTGCTCTATGCATTCGCAGCAAATACAGACACAAAACAACAGGTCTGGGTAACTAATCCTACTTACGGTTATGATTCCAATCCGTCCATGCCGATTGAGAAATCGGGGACTGTGTTCTCCGGAGGTAAAAAAGGATTCGTCACTTCGGTTGTTGCTTCAACAGGAAATATTAACTGGCGATACTGGGCTTCTCAGGCATTAATATCTACGGTAACTCCCTTAGATGGAGCCCATGTTCTTGCTGTTTCTTTAGATGGTACCGTTACATTAATTGAAGGAGATCCAACCGAACACATTGAAACATCCACCCGAAAAACAGTTCCGACCAAAAATAGTCTGCTTGCTCCCTATCCCAATCCATTTAATAGTACAACAAGGATTCGTTATTCGCTTAAAGAACAACAAAACGTCCGAGTAGCAGTCTTCGATTTAACTGGCCGGGAACTTTACGCTTGGCAGATTCGCAATCAGATTAGTGGTTATTATGAAATCGACTGGAACGGTTCAGATCGGTCCGGCAACGTTATGCCTTCCGGTGTTTATTTTATCAGAATCGACACGGATAAATTTAATTCTTCGACTAAGATGATTTTATTAAAATAAAACGTCTGGATCTAAAATTTCTGAGCCGGCAATTGTTGTCAATCAGCAGTTGCCGGTTTGTTTTTCCGAATAATCACTTCCTGAATCATTCTATGTGAAGCTCGAGAGACAGTCAGGACGGCTCCGGGTGTATCCAGAAATTCACCGGGACGCGGAATTTTACGCAAAGCGGCAATGATGAAACCACTGATCGTTTCATAATCGCCTTCCGGCAGAGCCAGACCAAATCTTTCATTTATTTCCTTGATCTCCATCTGGCCGCGGACGACGATTGTTCCGTCTTTCAGCACTTTATGTTGCGCCTGAATGTGGTCGTACTCATCCTCGAGCTCACCAACCACCTCTTCCAGAATGTCTTCGATGGTCACAATTCCCTCTGCCCCGCCGTATTCATCGACGATAATTGCCATATTATTGCCAGATTTTTTCAGTAGCTCAAATAAGGTATTAATATTCATGGCTGGCGGAGCATAAAATGCCGGGCGGACGTATTTCCTGAGAGAAGTATTTAAATTTTCACCAATAATATCAAAACTATTCAGAATACCGATGACTTTATCGATGCGATCACGATAAATTGGCAGACGCCGGTGTTTAGTTTCTGAAATAACCCGAACGGCTTCCGCTACGGCAGCTTTTTCGGGCAACGCAGTAACGTTGATTAAAGGCACCATAACATCTTCCGCTTTTTGTTCTTTGAACGATAACAAGCGGCCGATCATTTTACGCTCATTCGGTTTGACTTCGCTTTGGTCACTGATTTTCATCAGGATTTTAAGTTCTTCCTTACTGATGAATGGCAATTTTCCGCTTGGACGACCGCCCAGTACAGTCGAAAAAAAAGACGCAATACTGGCAAATATACGTATCACCGGCGCGAACATCAGCGAAATTATCCTTAATGGTCTGGCAATTTTAAGAACGATGGTATTGCTGTATTGCTGGAAAATACTCTTCGGGACAATTTCTGCGAAAATCCAATTGATGAGACTCATTCCAAGAATTGCGATAAATACTCCGGGTCCCTGCCAAAGTTGGTAACACTTGGCCGTCGCCAATGTCGTGCTCGTTACCGTGCAAATATTCGTACCGATCAGGGTCGTTCCCAGGATCCATTCCGGCCGCTTGAGAAGCGACATCACCAGGCGGGAAGATTTATGACCGATCTTGGCGTTATGCCGCAGACGAATCCGATCGACGGAAATCAATGCCATTTCAGAACCGGAGAAAAACGCTTCCCCGAGTACACAAAGACCGATAATGATCAACGTTAATCCGGTGGACATTATATCCGCCTCACTAACAAAATTTCGATCCGGTTGTTTTCGATCTTTTCAACGGTGAATTGCCAGCCGTCATAGACCGTTCTGGCTTTTATCGTAGGCATCTCTGCAAACAGACTAAAGACAAAACCACCGATCGTCTCGAACTCGTCGACCGGAATCCGGGCATTCAATAATTCATTAAACCGGTCCAGCGGCAAATTGCCGCGCATGCGGTACAGACGTTCACTGATCTTTTCGAATTGTTCGTCAGTTTTCTCGAATTCATCAGAGATTTCGCCAAAAATTTCTTCCAGCAAATCCTCAATCGTAATCAGTCCCTGCACCCCACCGAATTCATCCAGTACGATCGCCACGGAAATTCTCTTCTGCTGAAAAGAATGAAACAGTTCATCGACACGTTTGTTCTTCGGGATGAAATACGGCGGGTGTAAAAGTTTTCGCAGGCTGGTAGGTGTAGTTTTATCGGAATGGACATCTGTTGCAATCCCGATCAGATCGGTCGCGAACAGTACTCCGATGATATTGTCGATATTATCTTCGTAGATCGGTACTTTGGAAATGTGGCGGGTTTTAATCACGTCGATCATTTCCGATAATGTCATCGTGACCGGTAAACTAAATATGAAAGCTCGCGGCGTCATGACATCTTCGGCTTTCAGATCACCAAAGTCAAACACGTTGGAAATCATCTCACGTTCCAGGGAATCGATGATTCCTTCCTTTTCACTGTCCTCCAGTAATGATCGAATGACGTCCTCGGTCAGGATATTGTCGCGCTGTTCGACGTCAGTGACTAATAATGCCACCACCCGATCGGAAATATTCCGTATGATCCAGCGTAGCGGAGTAATCCAACGCATGAAATTAATTAGCGGGCGCGCGATGAAACCGGCAAACCGCTCATTATTCTTGATTGCCAAGGTCTTCGGCGTAATCTCGCCGAATAAAAGTAACAGCGGTAATGCGATCAGCAAATTCGCCCAGGGTACTTTTACGCCGATCAACTGAATAATGACCAGCGAAAATAAAGCCGAAAAACAGATGTTTATGAATTCATTACCCAATAAAATCGTGATAATCAGGGCGCGTGGCCGATCAAGCAAACGATTGATTATCGTACCCCGGCCCGGATTCCGTGACTGGATCTTTTCTCTCTGTACTTTTGATAAAGAAAACAGCGCCGTTTCCGAACCCGAGAAAAATCCGGAAAGCATCAACAATATGCATAAAACTAATATTTCAATAATCAATAAGACCATGTGTTAATATAAAAATTGTAAAAGTAAATCCAACCGGAATTTTATTCGACCATTATCAGGATAATTAATGCCTGGATGAAAAATCAATAATAGAGGTTGAGCGACAGGCCGACATTGTTACCTGTTAAATCCATCTTCGTAATGCGTGCGTCATGGAAACGAACGGTCGCATTATTATCTACATCCATCAATTTATAATCCATCGACCGATGATTCCATTCAAGAGCCAATCCAATGAATTTAAACGGCCGAATTTCGACACCGATTCCATACATTAATCCCCAATTCTGGAAAATCGGACTACCCATGGATTTATTATCTTCAACCGCATCTACGATTAGTATGTTGTATCCGATCCCGACATTGAAATAAGGATAAAATAACGGGTAGCGAATAGGTGCTATCCGCAGATTCATGTTTATGGTCGGCATCCAAAATATTAAGGTCGGATCGGAATAGGTGTTATCGAAGTTTTGAATCCATTTGACAAACTCACTGCGATAGATGCCCAGGCCGAAATCAAAACCGACTCCGTCGCCTATCTGCCTCAGATTATATAATTCGATACCGGAAAATTGTTTAATCTCGCTAAAAACAAGCGTACCGGACTGATTTCTGTGAAATAGTTCGTTGCCTTCCAGGATTTCTGAATTAAACATACGTATCTGTTTATTGAGTTCACCGGTATTGTGCATATCGACATAGCGGATTTTGAAACCTTTATTGAATTTTCGCCGTGGTTTTTCAGCCGGTTTAACCTCAACCGGTTCCGGTTTTTTTGATAAAGATACATTTATTTCAAGCAGTTGATCCTTTTTTATATCGTAGTACTGTTCCCATTTCTCATAGTTATCGTGGATAATTGTCAACTTATGCGTGAGATTCGGGACTACTTCAATCTCCAGCGGCGAATTGCCATGGTATAAATCGTCTATATAAACTGCCGCGCCAAAGGGCTGGGTATTGATCTTAAAAGCGGTTTTTTTACCTTTAACGACAGTTTGTGGTTTTTCAAGACCGGAAATTTGACGCGCAACTGATGGAAT
>JAZDEI010000142.1:0-6573 GCA_043808945.1 Fidelibacterota bacterium
GAGGATTTTAACGTCGAAAGCACAACCATCGAGGCCGGATATAATTCGACTCTCTGGGAAACCGCCCTGGAAGACGCCGCCAATGACGAGGATTACGACATTTTCATCACGGGTTCGTACCAGATGAATACCTTCCTGCAAACGGTCGCGCCTCAGCATCCGGATAAGAAGTTCATCATTTTCGATGCGCCGGTCGATTACGACAATTACGACTGCGATAACGTCTATTCCATCGTTTATAAACAAAACGAGGGTTCTTACTTAGCCGGAGTTTATGCCGCGGCCATGACCACCCGGTTAATCGAAGGCATCAATTCCGAGAAAATCATCGGCTGTATCGGTGCACAAGAGATCCCGGTCATCCTCGACTTTATCGTGGGTTACGAACAGGGCGCCACGGATACCGATCCGGAAATCCAGATCGTCCGCTCGTTTGCCGACGGCTGGAGTAATCCAGCCCTGGGCAAACAACTGGCACTAGCACAATACGCTCAGGGCGCCGACATCATCTTTCAGATTGCCGGTGGCACCGGCGAGGGCGTTTTTGAAGCGGCGGCGCAAGATACCCATTACGCCATCGGAGTCGATTCCGATCAGGCGCTCGCCATCGAATCCACCGACTCCGTTCGGGCCGCTCATATTCTGACCTCGATGATGAAGAATATCGACAATTCGCTCTATCGCGCCATCAAGCTGCATATCGAAGGTAACCTCCCCTACGGGCAGATCGATTCGCTGGGCATTGCGGAAGGCGGCGTCGGGATCGCCCGCAACAAATATTATGAAGCCATCACCCCGGCGGCAGTCAAAACGCTGGTCGACGAAGCCGAAGAGAAAATCCTGAACGGCGAGATCGTGGTGCAGACGACGTTCTGAAAATCCTGGCAGACGATCCCGCCCGCTTTGCCAATTATATTAAACCGCTCAAAGGCCAATATCATGATTATTTTCGCCTGCGCATTGGCGATTACCGTGTTATTTACAGTCAGGAAGAAACCCGGCTGGTTATCCTGGTCATCCGGCTCGGCCATCGGAAAGAAATTAAATAATAGCCCCAAGATTTTGCTTCCCAAAAAGAATCGTTGACAGCCAGATAAAGCGGGATTAAATTCCATCAAATGAAAGTAAAAGATAAATATAAATCTTTCGTACTGTTAGGGAAAGTACTAGTTGTAAACCTGCCGATTAATAAATATGTTATGTAATACAAGGAGAGATATGGAAAAAATTAAAATATTTTTAGCGTTCTTTTTAATAATTCTCGGAATTACTGGCGGTGTACTAACCTATCTTATTAAGAATGAATCCGATTGGATTACAGGATGGAACTATGAGAAAGATTTATATGGTAATCGCCAAATTGATGGAAAAATATATACATACCCCGTAGATAATGATTCAGGTTTGACGGGTGCTGCTATTGGAACAGGGTTTTTTTCTTCATCATGCTTAATAGCGGGTGTATATTTATTATCAAAAATTAAAAGCGTAAAAAATGACAAATCTTAAATTGAATTTGTTACAAAATGGATTGGACTCATTAAGACACGCTTCTGAACATTTTTTAGAAGATTCTGAATCTGGTTTAAAATATAGTATTTTGCATCTATCTCATTCTATTGAATTATTGCTTAAAGAAAGGCTTGCTAAAGAACATGATTTATTAATTTTCTCCAAACCAGAAAATTCATCTGAGAATGCTAAAACCGTCACGCTTGATGAAACAATTAAAAGATTATCAGCTGCTGGTATCCATTTGTCAAATGATGCAAAGTTATCTTTCGAAGCATTACAGAGAACAAGGAATAAGGTTCAGCACTACCAATTGAATCTTATAAAGAAAGATGTTGAAGCTGAAATTGGTAGAAATGTCAAGTATATAATTGATTTTCTTAGAGATGAATTGTCAATTTTATTGGAAGACTACTTACCTAAAGAAATATATTCTTCGCTCCGTAATGCTATTTTTACTTACGAAGAGCTAGCCCAACTTTATAAAAATGAAATGCTGAGTTTTAATAAACGATATGGTATAAAATCAGAACCAGAACTTTGTCCAGAATGTGGTCATTTTTCTATAATTTATCCAGATCCAAGATATTCTAAGAATGATATGGTTAAGTGTTTTTTTTGTAAAAGTGAATTAGAAGTTTATAAATGTTCTAAATGCGCAGTAACTTGTTTTTTAAAAGAAAACATTTATCATGCTTGCGCTTGTTCAAATATTATTTGTGATATTGATTGACCTGTTTTTCCACTCTACCTGGCGTCGTAACGCAGGAGCATTACGACGATATTTAAAAGAATCGTTGACAAGCAATATGTGATAACTTAAATTCTCCAAAAAGAAATTTGAAATTGATATAGGTCTTACACGATTATGTGAAAAATGATGAATTTGCCAGATTCTTAGTAAGCAAGTCATGCGGAATTATATATTTGATGAAATGAACGAGGAAGAGAGGCTGGACTTTTTAAGCGAGGTAATGCACTCATACAATAATTGTTTAATATTGGTGAAAAGAGTTGTTGAATTACAACGCATGGAAGATGAATGGCTCACCGATCATGTATCAATGGCAGGGATCTCCCCCTTGGTATCTATCGCATTTCACGAAACAAAGTTTGCGTCACTTATGGAAGATACGCTTGTATCCAGCATCAACAGGTTTTTTCTAGAGGAGATTGGAAAGCAGTTTCCCAAGAGAAGTATATTCAACAAGGACCCATTATGGCCCTTGAAACAGTATGAAAAATATATTGTAATAAAAAGAGAGTATCCAAACGACTATTGCCAGCATATTGAGTCGGAGCTAAAAACATCTTTTTTTTATTCCTACCGAGGTCGTTTACGCCCCTTATTTCGGAAAGAAGGATTACTAACGGAGATCAAGTGGATAACAACAAAATTATTCGATGAAAAAGCAAATCCGATTACACTTAATAATTATTATTTTAAGCTAGATGGAGCGATGATATATATAAACGGATATCCAAATGCTTGAGTTGCTTTATTTCAAGATCGCTGACCACGTCTTCAGATATGTATGTCGCTGTTTTCTTGAATCCCTTTTACACAAGCAGATTATTGTGAGTACTGGGTTAACATAATACATTCATGGAATTAAGAATGTACGATATAAGACCAAGTGACTACTACTTAAGAGGAAAAAAACTAAATGATTTTTATGTTGAAACTAAAAATAAGGCTTTCTTGGTTTATGCTGCACTTGAATATAGAATTTGTATAGAAAGATATCTATTTGAAGTGCTTGTTCTTTTAAAAATTGATGATGTGCCCCGAAAATATGAAAAATTATACCGCGTGGGAGAGTTATCAAAAACGATTTATGAGATTGAACCAGACTTTATTAATAAGATTAAATTCACCAATATTATTCTTAGTGCTCTTAGAATAGATAGCCATATCTTTATTCCAAATATGGACTACCTTAATGAGATATATGGCAAACTTGGAGCTTATTTACATACTATTAAAGATCCCGAAAAGACTGTGAAAAAAGAAGATTGGTGGAAAAATCTATCTTCGTTAATTCTAAGAACTCAATCATACATAGAAAAAATGATTAAGAACGATCTTGGAACTTTTGAATTAAATGAGTATGGACTCGAGATATATAACAAATGGTTAAATGGAAAACTAAGCGTCTCTCAATTGACTCTAATAGTACGCTCTAAAATGATTCAAAATAACCATGGGAGATAAAAATGAGTTCATTTATTGAAGATTTAGTATCTGCAAAATATAACCGATTAAATGATTGGAGAACAAGATATTCAAAACGTGAATACCCAGATAAAATTGGCATGAATCTTCTGTATGAAGGTTTGACCATCGAAAAGGATTGGGATGATTTAAAAAAAACATTTGATACAGAAAATCAAGGATCTTTCGACTCATTTGATGAGGCTTATTCTTTTTTATATAATAAACGTCGAAATATTCAGATAAATATTGTACATCCAATACTAGAAGATAGTTTTAAGAAAGTGAAAAAACTTCCATATCTTAATTTTGACACATTCAGAGATATGTGTTATAAAGCAAAAGATTCAAATTCAGACATTGTCGAAGAAATCGAGTTTACATATTTTTTCCATACTTCCGCTTATGAATTGATTTACGGATGGTCGGCATTTGGTCTTATTGGATATGATAAAAATCATGCTTTTCAGAATATCTCAAGAACTATTTTTAATGGCATTGACTATTATTCACTAGAATCATTAGTACAGGCCTTTGGTCAAGCTTCAAGCCTGTTTTATAAACCATTACCAAGGTAGCGATTTTATCATATTCTCCAAAAAACCGTCTGTATTTACCGCTCAAGTTTTTAAATTATCGCCCGTGAAAACGATGTGTATTAGAAATATTTTTTACCCGGCGCCCGAAAACATGACTGACCGCCGGTACAATAGTTTTGGAGAAATTACAGAATGGTTGCAGGGCCTGAAAACAACGACCAGCCGGCCCGCGACGCGGAACTCATCCGGAAAATCCGCTCGCGCGTGGCCGAAGTCCAGGAATTAGTTGACGAAATGAAATCCCGTCTGACCGAAAAGGAATAAAAACAGCCCGAAAATCCCCCTGGATAACATAATCAGAGGAGAAACATTTGAAAATTATCGTTCCTATCAAACAAGTCCCCGAAACCAGTAATGTCAAGATGGACCCGGTGACCGGCACGATGGTGCGCGAAGGCGTTGAGCCGATCATCAATCCGCTCGACCTGTATGCCATCGAGGCCGGCGTGCAATTGAAAGAAAAATTCGGCGGTAAGGTCATCGCCGTGACGATGGGCCCGGCCAAAGCCGAACTCGCCATCAAGGAAGCGGTTGCCATGGGTTGCGACGACGGCGTACTTTTAAGCCACAAAGCCTTTGCAGGCGCCGATACCTGGGCAACCTCCTACGTCCTGTCGCAAGCCATTAAAAAACTCGAGCCCTTCGATCTGATCCTGTGCGGCGAACGCGCGACCGACGGCGACACCGGCCAGGTCGGACCGGGTATTGCCGCCTGGTTGGACATTCCGTTTGCGACTTACATCAGCGCCATCTGCGAAACCACCGAAAAGGAATTGGTCGTCGAGCGCATGGTCGAAACCGGTTACGAAGTCCTCGCCATCGAACTGCCCTGCCTGCTGACGGTCGTCAAGGAGATTAATTATCCGCGCCTGCCGACCCTGAAAGGCAAAATCACCGCCCGGAATATGACCATGCCGGTTTGGGGCCCGGACGAAGTCGAAGCACTGCCGGAAAATCTCGGCCTGAAAGGTTCTCCGACGCGCGTCGTCAAGATCGCCACGCCGCAGGTCGCCCGTTTTGGAGAAATCATCAAACCCAAAGACGAGCGCGAACTGGAAAAGGCCATCGACGGTCTGCTGGATTACATAGAAAAACACGCTATCATCTAACGAGGAATCAATCATGTCTTATAAAAATGTCTGGATATTGGGCGAGCAGGAAGACGGCCGAATTAAATTGGTCACCCACGAATTGCTAAAACGCGGGCGCGCCCTGGCCGATAAACGCCAGGTGGAATTAGTCGCCGTCATGCTGGGTGAAAAAATCGACCGCGCCGACTTGCAGAAACTCTTTTACTACGGCGCCGACAAGGTTATCGTCGTCGAAAATCCTGGTCTGCGGCATTTCCTGCCGGAACCTTACGTGAATACGATTTTTAATTTGATAAAGAAATACGAACCGGAAATCATGATCGCCAGCGCCACGACCACCGGACGCACGGTCATGCCGGCTCTGGCCGTGAAATGCCCGACCGGGTTAACAGCCGACTGCACCGAGCTCGACATCGACCCGGAATCCGGCAATCTGATTCAGACCCGGCCGGCGATCGGCGGCAACATTCTGGCCACGATTAAAACGCCCATGCATCGCCCGCAGATGGCGACCGTCCGGCCGCATTCTAACAAGCCGCTCGATCCCGATCCGTCCCGCAGCGGCGAAATCGTTTATGAAACTGTGGACAATTCCCTGCTGAAAAGTCGCATCCGTCGTCTGGAATTCCGCAAGAACACCGAAGAGGGCGCCAATATTCAGGACGCCGAAATCATTATCGCGGGCGGCAAAGGCTTTAAGAAAACTGAAAATTTCCAGATGGTGCATGACGTAGCTAATCTGTTAAAAGGCGCGGTCGGCGCTTCGCGTGACGCCGTCGATCTGGGTTGGGCGACTTATCCCCAGCAGATTGGTCTGAGCGGCAAAACCGTCAGCCCGAAATTTTATCTGGCCGTCGCAATTTCCGGCTCCGTTCAGCACCTGGCGGGCATTAAAACCGCCGAAAATATCGTTGCCATCAACAGCGATCCGGATGCGCAGATTTTTCAGGTGGCCAATTACGGCATCGTGGCCGATCTTTTCGAGGCCATGCCGCTCCTGATCGAAAAACTCAAGAACCGTCTGAAACCATAAGCGGAGGCTTGCCATGTATCAGAAATTAACCCCCAAAATACTCGATGAATTAAAACAGATTTGCGGCGCGCGCTACGTCATTTTCGACGATCACGACAAGATCGAACCCTATTCGCACGACGA
>JAZDEI010000143.1:0-7805 GCA_043808945.1 Fidelibacterota bacterium
CCGCAGGAGTTTAAAGGCCAGCAGGTTGATGTCCTTGTAGCCGCGGCTGGCGCGTTCAAGTTGGCTCTTAGACTCGGCGAACTTGGGTGGATCGAGCACGATCAGGTCAAAATCGCGTCCCTGGTCGCGGAATTTGCGCAAAACCACAAACACGTCGTCCTGAATGTTTTCCACCTGCCCGGCATCCAGTCCGTTTAGAACAACATTCCGGTTCAGAATATCCAGGGCGGTATCGGACGACTCGACATTCGTCACTTTACCGGCGCCGGCCTGCAGAGCGGCGATCGCGAATCCACCGGTATAGGCAAAGCAATTCAACACGTCACAGCCGGTTGCGAATTCAGTGATCTTCTGCCGGTTATCGCGCTGATCGAGATAAAAGCCGGTCTTGTGGCCATTCCGGATATCGACCAAAAAGCGGAGTGAATTTTCCCGAATCTCGACGAACTCCGGCGGCTCTTCACCCTGCAATAAACCTTTCCTGAGCGGCAGACCTTCCTTTTCACGGACATTGACATCTGAACGTTCGTAAATCCCGGCTACCGGTACGCCGGAAAGCGGACAAATCTCCGCCAATATCGCGACAATCGTAGCGCGCCAGAATTCCGCTCCGGCCGCAAGAAACTGAACGACCAGAAAATCGCCGTAGCGATCGACGATCAGTCCGGGCAGGCCGTCCGACTCGGCATTCACCAAACGCACGGCGTCGGTCACACCCGGAATTAATAGCGACTTGCGTTGAGCGATGGCCTGATTCAACCGGCGATGGAAGAAATCGGCGTCAATTACTTCACTCTCATCGAAACTCCAGACGCGTACGGCGATCTGGGATTGCGGCGACCAGGCTCCCCATCCCAGAAAGCGGCCGTCGTGTGCCCGCAACTCGACAGTTTCACCGGATTGCGGCTCACCGGCGACTTTCTCAATCGCCCCCGAAAAGAGCCACGGATGATGGCGCAGAAGCGATTTTTCGCGGTCTTTTTTTACCAGGATTATTTTATTCATATTATTCCTTCATAAAATTATCCCAGTTTCCGGGCATCGCCGACTCGCACCGTCACGCCTTTCCGGTCGAAATAATTCAGGAGCGGCACGGCGAACTTGCGCGAGACGCCGAGGGCGTCTTTCAGTTCGCTGACCGTTGCCCCGCTTTTGCCTTTCAGGAATTCGGTCAATCGCTCTTCGGCCAATTCGATGGCTACTTTGGCAAATGGGAAAATGCGTTCGATCAGCACGATTTTCTGCTGTTCGATCAGCAGGTTAAGTAAATGGCGCAATTCTTCCGGAGCGATCTGCATTTGTTCCGACAATTCTTCGAGCGTCGGCGGCGTCAGCCAGGCCTGCGCAATGACGACCGCAACTCGTTCGAGCAGAGTAGTTTGCTGTTCCGTCAATTGCGGTGCAAATCCGGTCATTTTAAATTTTTCGCCGGTGATTTGAATTTTTCCGGCATTCACCAATTCGACGGCCAGCCAGTTGCCCAGCGATTCATCAAGACCGAGGTGGGTATACAGAGTTGCTTTGTCCAGACCGGTTTGGAGTGGATTCCGCCGATGAAATTCGTCTAAAGTCGCCAGGATTTTCTGCTCCGCCGCCAGAAAGCGATCGGCGGCAATCAAATTGCCGTTGTTTTCACGGATGACGTTATCTCCGATCAATGTTGCCAACAGCGGTTGAATTTCAGCAGTTGTGACGGTCAGATCCTGCGCCAGTTCTTCGGCCGTCGTGAGCCGGCCTTCTTTACGGAGCATAAACCATTTCAGCCATTCTTCGTCACCGGCATCTAAAAGGTGTCTAATTTCCGCCGCGATCGCACTCTCTTTTTTACGCAGAGGCGCGGGATGATTTTCGAGAACGATTCCGCCGCCGACCGTCATGAGCGGCGAATACAATCTGAGAATAAAACGGTCGCGAAATCCGGCCGTTACCGGCTGATCGAAGAGTAATTGTGCCACGCCGCCGGTTCCGGGTTTCAGCCGGTCGCGTCCGATCAATCTGATCTTCACAATCCGTTCGTCGGTTCCGAGATGAAGCCGCAGTTGGTCATTGTATTTTACAGCCGGCGCATCGGGTAATAATTCGACGAAAACTGTCAGCAGGTTGGTTTTCCGGAATGCGTTGAGCGAAGCGACGATCATTCCGCGTTCGATCTCCTTGCGTGTGACACCCGCCAGGTTGAGCGCCGCGCGACGTCCGCGGGCAATAGCAGTGAGAACATCGTTGTGGGATTGTATGCCGCGGATTCGGGTTTTCCGGCCGGATGGCATCACCTCTAATTCGTCGCCGACCTGGGCGGTCCCGGAAAGCACCGTGCCGGTCACGACCGTGCCGAAACCTTTCATCGAGAAAACGCGATCGACCGGCAGGCGGAACAGACCGGTCGATTTCACCTCCGGCATACGCGCCGGGAGCTCGGTCAGAAATTGGCGCAGTTCTGCGATTCCGGCGCCGCTGACAGTCGAAGTTTTAAAGACTGGCGCCGAATTTAAAAAAGTGCCTTTGACCAATTGCCGCACATCCTCCCCGACCATTTCCAACCAATCGTTACTCACCAGATCAATTTTATTAAGAACGATGATTCCGGTGCGAATTGCCAGCAGTTTGAGAATCTCAAGGTGTTCGCGCGTCTGCGGCATGACGCCATCATCGGCGGCAACCACCAGCATGGCAAAGTCCACGGTGCTGGCGCCGGTCACCATGTTTTTAATGAAACGCTCATGCCCGGGCACGTCGATAAAGGCGATATTTTCATTCAAAAATGCAAACCCGATGTCGATGGTCATGCCGCGCGCCTGTTCCTCGGCCAGACGGTCGGGATCGGTCCCGGTAAGCGCTTTGACCAGCGCCGATTTCCCGTGATCGATGTGTCCGGCGGTGCCAATGATAAGCGCTTGCATGTTTTATCTGATCAGGTTTTTGGTAACAGCGAACGGCCGATCGCCTGCAACGCCGATTGAAGTAGCGGCAGGTCGACCGGAGGGATGGCTTTTAAATCCAGCCAGAATTCGCCATTTTTACAATAGCCGATAACCGGCGGTGAATACGAACGAAATAAGCCGGCAAGTTGGGCTTCCGAAACGTTTTGAGGAATTGCGACCAGCGCCACGCTCGGAATTGCGGCGATTGGCATTGCCCCGCTTCCGGCTTCGGTCACTGAATCGCGCACATTCAGATTCAATATCTTGATAATTGCCGGGTCAAGTGCACTAATTATCGCGACGGCGCGCTCTTTCAGCAATGCTGGCGAGGCCGTCAGCAATTGATAGGTTGCGATTTCCGGCACTGCTACGTCCGTTAAATACCGGTTCAGAGTACGCTCGAGCAGAGTAAAAACGGTTTTGTCGCACCGCAGAACACGCATCAGTGGATTTTTGCGGATGCGGTCTATCCAGATTTTTTTGCCGACGAGTAGTCCGGCTTGTGGTCCACCCAGCAATTTGTCGCCGCTGAAGGTCACGACATCAAAGCCCTGTTTGACGACTTCTGCCACAACCGGCTCATACGGCAAGTTGCCTTTTTCCATCGGGAATAATGCGCCACTGCCGAGGTCGATGATAACCGGCAAACGATGGGTATGCGCCCAGGTGATGATCTCGCCTGCTTCCGGCTTGGTTGTGAAACCTTCGATTTTATAATTTGACGAATGCGCCAGTAGAATCGCGCCGGTTCGCCGGGTGCGGGCGTCCTGATAATCCTGGAGATGCGTGCGGTTGGTCGTACCGATTTCCACCATCCTGACACCGCTTTTCTGCATAATGTCCGGCAGGCGGAAACTGCCGCCGATCTCGATCAATTCTCCGCGCGAGATGATGACCTCTTTGCCTTCCGCCAGAGTATTCAGCGCCAGCAAGACTGCCGCGGCGTTATTATTGACGACAGCCGATGATTCGGCGCCGCTGATTAAACGTAAATGTTCATCGATCAGGTCAAGCCTTTCGCCGCGCTCGCCGGAATTCAGGTCGAATTCCAGGTTGACGTATCCGGACAGTAGATCGGCTAAAGCCTGTGATGATTCGCATCCGAAAGGCGCGCGTCCCAGCCCGGTATGCAGGACAATGCCCGTGGCATTGATAACCTTTTTAAGACGGCCGCCGGTCAGGTTTGCGATCCGGGCCGTGACTTTTTCAGCAACGATTTTAACCAGATCGGAATCGGTCGGTATTTTGAAATCCCCGTTCTGTATCGCTGCTCTCATTGCATTGAGTTCGGCGCGCACCAGACCGGTCAGATAAACCGGTTTGATTTTTGGTGAGGTTTGCGCCAGGTACTCGATGACTTTCTGCACGGCCGGCAGGCGCGTCAAATTATTCCGGATAGTCTTTCTCAATTCTGCGTCGGCCAAATTTCAAACCTTACCATCATTGAGATTGGCAAACTGAGTATCGTGAAAAAAACGATAGACGCTGTTTTCCCTGGCGATCAATTCGGCATGCGTCCCGGTTTCAACGACATGACCACGCTCCAGGACAACGATTTTATTAGCATTCTGGATGGTGGAAAGGCGGTGCGCGATCACCAAAACAGTGCGGTCTTTCATCAGGTTCTCGATGGCCGCCTGGACTTTTTGCTCTGACTCGGAATCGAGCGATGAAGTGGCTTCGTCTAAGATCAGGATCGGCGGATTTTTCAGTAAAGCCCGGGCAATCGCAAGCCGCTGACGCTGGCCGCCGGAAATCCGCAGACCTTTGTCACCAATCATGGTCTCGAATTTATCGGGAAATTCCTCGATGAATTCCAACGCATTGGCGGCTTCAGCCGCGGCGGCAACTTTTTTCGGATCGAAATCACGGATACCGTAGGCGATATTGTTGAAAATCGTATCGTTGAACAGAATCGTGTGCTGGGTGACAATGCCCATCAGCGAGCGCAGCGAGGCGAACGTCAGATCATTGTTGGGAATGCCGTCGATCAGAATGCGCCCACCGGTCGGATCATAAAAACGCGGCAGGAGATCGACCAGAGTGGATTTTCCGGCGCCGCTGTGACCGACGACAGCCACCACCTCGCCTTTCTTTATTTCCAGGTTCACTTTATTCAGAACTTCCGCGCGCGAAGTTTCATATTTGAAAGAGACGTTTTCGTAGACGATTTTGTCATTAAAGCTCTGAATGACGACCGCATTCGGTTTTTCAACCACGTCCGGTTTTTCATCGATAATTGAAAAAACGCGCTGGGCGGATGCCAGTCCTTCCTGCAATTCCATTGTGACATTATTCAGGCTCTTGATCGGGGTCATAATCGCAAACAACATGATGATGAAACGAATAAAATCCTCGGCCTCGATCCCGGTTCCGGCCAGAACCCGGTTGCCGCCGAACCACAACAGCAGAATACCGATCAGCACACCGAAAATCTCGTTGATCGGCGATGAAATTTCGCGCAGTTTCTTGCGGCGGAAAAGCAGGTTGAAATATTTACGGCTTTCGGCGACAAAGCGGTTGATCTCGAATTTTTCCATGGCGAAGGCTTTGACAACGCGCATACCTTGCAGAGTTTCATCCAGAATCGCCATAATGCCGGCGATCTGGCGCGAGGTGCGAATCGATTTACGTCGGATGCTCTTGCCGATATTGGAAATGATTAATCCACTCACCGGTAAAATGATGACGGCCAGTAAAGACAATTGCCAGGAAATGAAAAACAACAGCACCATGAAAGTCAGGATATTGATTGGCTCGACCAGCAGTTTATCAAAACTAATGGTAAAGGAATTGCGCATTGCACCGACGTCGTTCATGATAATCGAAGTGATCTCGCCACCGCGCTTGCGGTTAAAAAAGGTCAGCGACAGGTCATGCAGGTGTGCATAAATTTGATTGCGAACGTCGTTAATCATGCGCAGTTGCACGAAACTGATCGTCACATTTTTTATGTAGAGAAAGATGTTTTTCAGTAAAAAGGTGCAGAAAATCAGTATACAGAGCGCTTTGAGTGAAGCCGCGGGTGTTTCGCGAACGATTAGCCGGTCGGTGAATTTTTTAAGAGCAACGTTCACGCCGCTTTTGGCTTTTTCCGGCGCGACCGGCAGAACCTGATGAATTTCGCTACTCTTTTTCTCCGGAAATAAAACTTTGGTGAATGACGCTGTCAGCCAAACCGATGAGCTGTTGAAAGCCACATAGATCAGTGACGTGATTATGCTGATCGTCAGCACGGCCCAGTACGGTTTGACTAATTTTATAACGCGCAGATAGATATTCATTGTCGGGATATTCTCGCTTTTATTTCAGCCGGGCTGACGGCGCCTGGCCGTAGGATTTCAAAATCGCTTTCGCCGATTTTGATAATAGTCGATGGCAATGAATTGATTGCTTCGCCATGTGCCAAAATTAGGGAAATTTGAGCGCCAAAGTAACTTAATATTTCGGCGACGGTGCGGGCGGGCGGTTCACCGGCCGGATTGACGCTGGTGGTCGTGATCGGATGCGGAAATAAACGGAGCAGGCGATTGAGCGGTTCCAGATCGATGACCCTGACGCCGAGCGTGTTGTCAGACGTGATCTCTTTTGGAAACCGGCTTTGCGGCCCGGTCGGCAGGATTAATGTGACTTTCCCTGGCAATAGCGCCCAAACCACCTTTTGCTGAAAGTCATTCAAATGCTTAAAATCGCGAAATACGGACGCGATGTCGGTATACAGGACGCTGACCGGTTTACCAGGCGGGCGTCGTTTTAAATCGAGTAGACTTCGCACGGCTTTGGCATTGAAAGCGTCCACACCCAGGCCGTAAATCGTGTCGGTCGGATAGGCTATGACTGCCCCGCTCTGCAGGGCAGCCCGCACTTTGTACTTCTCGTCATTAAACATTTTTTCGAGTGTGATTATCTCGGTCATTTTTCCACCATAAAATTAGAAGGCGGTTTAGTCTTCCAGCGGCGATGAAACCAGTAATATTGTTCGGGACAGCCCTGGATTTGTTCTTCAAAAAAGTGCGCGATTTGCTGAGTCAGCCAGGCGATCGGCTCGTTTTTGTATTCGGTCGGTACACTGGTACCGAGTTCTTTAAGGCGAATGATATATTTTCCGTTATCCTGCAACAAGCACCATCCGGCAACCAGCGGGGCTTTTTGGCGCAGAGTGAAAAGAGCCGGTCCGCGGTAACTGGATGACCATTGATCGAAAAATTTCACGAATATTCCATTCCGCCGGGCGTCCTGATCCGCCAGCAAATAAAGGATATTTTCAGCGCGGAGAAATTTCCAGATTCGGGGCGAATTGGCTTTGGTCTTATACAAAATCTGCAAACCGTTGTGAGTGCGGGCGGCCAGAAATAACCGGTCAGCCAAAGGATTTTTCATCTTCTTGGCAACTGCCGCGATGCCATAGCCGTGACGGGCGAACCAGTCGGCGCAGACTTCCCAGTTGCCAAAATGAAAAAGCACCAGCACGACTCCGCGCTTCTGCGATAAAGCATCGTTCAACACATTCAGATCGTGACATTCAACCAAAGAATCGAATTGTTGCGCTGACGCCTCATAAAGCGGGAAAAAGTCGAAGTAAACCTGCGCAAAATGCCGGTAGCAAGTCTGAATTATCCGGCGCCGCCATTTTTCATTAGCATTGGGAAAGGCCCGGCGCAAATTGGCGTGCATGATCGACCGGCGGTATGGAATCAGGAAATAAACCAGATTTCCGGCGAAATGCGCCAGATGCCGACGATGGCCTGGTGATAAAGACCGCAGAATCCGGCGCAATCCTTTCAGCAGCCAGTGTTCGATATAAAAATGCAGTGGAATTTTACGAGATGTCATCGCGAGTGACGGAATCAGTTTTCCAGCCGGCTGTCACCGATCTTATTCGGAAGT
>JAZDEI010000144.1:0-25873 GCA_043808945.1 Fidelibacterota bacterium
ATGCGCCGTTATTTCCCGGATGACGATGCGGTTTTCTATGGCAATACCTTTATTTATTCATCAGGCAAACAGGCCGTCGATCTGCGCATCGGTACATCCGGCGCCTTGAAGGTATTTCTGAACGACGAACTGATGATCGAATGCCGCGACGAAAACAACAACGGGCATGATACTTACAGCGTTGCCACGGTTCTGCAACCAGGCTGGAATCGTCTGCTGATCAAATGTTGTTTTTCCGAAATTGCACAATGTAATTTTGCCGTGCGACTGACCGATCCGGAGGGCAATTCTCTGTCGGATCTGAAAATTTCATCTGCACCCCAATCATACACATCCTGTCCCGGCGCCGGCAAACAGGCCATTCCGAATTTTGCCGAAAGTTACTTTCTCAAACAGATCGAACAGCATCCCGAGTACCTTGAAAATTACCTGCTGTTAGCCGAGTCTTACGCTTTGAATGACAAGGCCATCGAATCCGAACTGATACTGCGCCAGGCGCTGGCGCGTGCTCCGAACAACGCCATGATCTATCTGCATCTGATCGAAGCCTACCTGCGTGGCGAAAAATTCGATGAAGTCAGTACCGCCTTTGAAAAAATTTATCAACTTGACCCGAACATCCCGGCAGTTCTCGAAAGAAAAATCACGGAATATATCGAAAAGAAAAATTTCGATGAAGCCAAAGTTCTGCTTGACCGGCTGGCACAGTTGATACCGGAATCGCCTAACCTGCAATCGCAGTATATCGTCTATTATTCCAAGCGCGGTCTTAACGAAAAGATCATCGAGACGGTCAATGCGGCCTATCTCAAATTCCCCGATAACTGGAGCATCGTCGAATCCAAAGCTATGATCGCGTCTTACGTCAAGCAGAGTTACAAAGAAGGCATTCCTATTCTGCGCAAGTATCTGAAAAAACACACTGACCAGAACGCTTTCCTGAAATTGGCCGATTATTATCAGAAGGCATCCGATTTTAAAGGCTGGGAGAAGACTTACCGGCAGGCCCTGAATTATTACCCGGCCGCGCCCGGATATCTTTATCAGATGGCCCGGAACTACTATAACATCCACGATTATTCGTCCGCGACTCGTTGCATTGAGGAGTCTCTGAAACTCTGTCCGCAGTGTGCGATTTACTGGGGTACGCGCGCTGAAATTGAGCGTTCATCCGGTCAAACCGGGGCGGTCATTCAATCCTATAAACGAGCCCTGGAACTGAAACCGACCTATTACGAGGCCCGTGATAATTTGCGGGAACTGCAGAACAACAAATCAATTTTCGCCAATTTCGACGCCATAAATAGCGACAGCCTCTTTGCAAACTCACCGAAGGCCTCGGAATATCCGGGTGAATCGGCGGTAGTCTTGTACAATTCCTGTCAGAGGGTCGTTTACTCTGGTGGCGCCACTGAATCGCGCCAGGAATTTTTAACAAAAGTGTTCAATTCGGATGGGATCGACAATTTCAAAGAATACTGGATCGCACATAACGGTTACAATGAGGAATTGATCGTCGAAAAAGCCCTGACGTTGAAAAAAGACGGTTCCAAGATCGAGGCTGACATCGACGATAATCACATCGTATTTAAATCACTCGAACCCAACGAGGCGATCTACCTGAAATGGAAAATCCGCAGTTATTACGCCGGCAAACTTTCCCAGCATTTCTGGGATGATATCAATTTCAACCTGCTGTATCCGGTGCGCGACATCCGCTATGCCTTGCTGGTTCCGCCGGAGGTGCGGTTTCAGGTTGCCGGGCAGAATATGTCCAAAGAGCCTGCTCTGCAAAAGGTCACTCCGGACGGCGTGCTCTATCAATGGCAATTGACAGATGAACCGGCCGTTAAAGAGGAATACCGCATGCCCGGTCTCACCGACGTCGGGAAAATTCTGCATATTTCCAGTATTCCGGACTGGAACTATATCATTAACTGGTACGTCGATCTGGCGGAAGCCAAGACCCGCTCGAGCTACGAGATCGATGAATTTCTGAAGGAACTTCTTCCGGCGAATACAGTCCTGACCGAGCCGGAAAAAGTAACCCGTATTTATAATTTCATCACGGAGAAAATCCGCTACAGCGATGTCCCGTTCCGGCAATCGCGCCTGATTCCGCAGAAAGCGCGGGATGTCTTCGTTAACCGGATCGGCGATTGTAAAGACAAAGCCGCGCTGGCGATTGCCATGTTGCGGGCGGCTGGTCTGGATGCGAATTTTGTGCTCGTCAACACCCGGGATGAAGGGCTTAACCGGAATATTCTGCCGTCAATTGCATTCAACCATGCGATTGCCAGTGTCGTTACCGCGCAGGGTAAATACTATCTCGACCTGACTGCTCAGAATTTTCCGGTCGGCTCGGTTCCTTTGACGGATCAGGAGGCTTTTGCGCTGGAAATAAAAGGTGGCGGGATGCCGTTTTACCTCAATTCCGAATATTTTACCGGTAATACCCGGCTGCGTCGTACAAAGGTCGATATTAATCCGGATAACAGTATTTCTGTGACACTTCACACTACCCGCCACGGCGCTCAGACAGCTGACATCCGCAGTGTATATCGTTTTAAAAACAAATCTGACCGGTTTAAGGAATTGATCGAGTCGCTTGCGCAGGATTATCCGAATGCCGAATTGACTGATTTCGAGGTGATTGACATCGACTCGATCACGCCGGTTCTCGACTATGAATACAAATTTAAGGCTCCAAATTATCTGACTGAAGCCGGTGGGATGCTAATTCTGCGACTTCCGTGGGCAGATAAATTGACACCTACCAAAGCCTTGTCGTATGAGTCGCGAACTTATCCGTTCAGTTATTGGCCGAATGCCGACACGATCCGGGAAGAGATCGAAATCCGGCTTCCGGCTGGTTATCAGCCGATGGAATTCACGCCCCGGTATGATTATCACTGTTCGACAGCCGACTATTATCTCGATCTGAGCTTTAGAGAAGGAATTTTACGGGGAACCCGCCAGCTCGTGAATAAAAAATCAGTAGTGCCGCCGGAATCCTACCTCGAATTTAAGGAGTTTTACAATAGAATTGTCAAGGCCGATGGTAATCAGATTCTGATAAAACGGCTGTAGGCGGTGTCGCTAAAGAATCACTCCTGACATTTCATCTTTTTATTATAAAAGTCGGGATATAATTTCTTCATACAATCGGGACAGATTCCATGTGTAAATTCGACATCGGCATGGCTATGGATATAGGTTTCGACGTTATTCCAGTAGCCTTTATCATCCCGGATTTTCTTACAATTTGCACAGATCGGGAGTAATCCTTTCAACGTATTGATTTTATTTATGGCTTCCTGAAGTTCCAGAATTACTTTTTCCCGTTGTTCCTCGGCTTTTTTAATCTCGTTGATTTCACGGGTGATTCCCACAAGTCCCGTGATTTGTCCATCGGCATCACGCAATGGTACTTTAGTAGTCGATGTCCAGTTCAGACTCCCATCTTTTAATTGGCGGCTCTCAACTAAACCGATAATTGGCTCGCCGGTTGTCATGAGATGAATATCTTTATTTACTGTCTCCCGGCCGAATTCCTCACCAAACAGATCTATGTCGGTTTGACCGATGATTTGGCCTATGTGTTCTTTGCCAACATCATCTATCACTTTTCGACTGACTCTAAACATGCGGCATTGCCGATCCTTGAAATAAATACTATCCGGGAGATTATCCATCAGGGCATCCATCAATGCTTTTTCTTTCCGCAGAGATTCCTCCATCCGTTTACTCTCGGTGATGTCTCTACCCACCCCCACGATTCCAATGATATTGCCCTGTTCATCCCGGAGCGGTACCTTCGTTGCCGAATTCCACTTTACTCCGCCGGATAATTGATCCAGAGGCTCTTCATGGTTGATGATTGCCTTACCGGATTGGATAATCTCCTGTTCGTTAGCGTGGAATTGAGCGGCTAATTCAGGCGGTAAAAAATCGAAGTCCGATTTTCCAATCAGTTCATCCGGATTTGATTTTCCCATTCGCTCGGCCATGGCTTTATTACAAATGATGAATCGTCCCTCGGTATCTTTGGCGTAAATCTTATCCGGAACGTTGTCAATCACGGTTCGCAGTAAATTACGTTCTTTTGACAGGGCTTCCTCTGCCCGTTTGCGTTCAGTGACGTCCCGGAATAGTCCCTGAAGCACTTTTTGACCTTCAATCTCAAAAATGCTGGCTTTGACAGCGACGTCCTTTATTTGTCCGCTCCTGGTGATGACTTGAGTTTCTAAGATTTGTCCCTCTTTACCCGTGATATGTTGTCGATAAGTTCGGCTCATCTCCCCTTCGATTTCTGTGGGAGGATGGAGAATCCGCTGGTGCTGACCGATCAATTCCGATTTTTCTCTACCTATCAATTCCAGAGCGCTTCGGTTACAGTCAATCAGAATCCCTGTCTCAGCATCAGCGATGAAAATGGCATCAATCGCTTCCTCGAATTGCTTTCGATATCGTTCTTCCGATTTTTTTAAAGCATCTTCGATTCGTTTGCGCTCGGTGATATCTCGCCCCACTCCCACAATACCTATGATGTTACCTTGCGCATCCCTGAGCGGTACTTTCGTGGCTGAATTCCAGCGAACTCCGCCGGATAACTGATCCAGAGGTTCTTCATGGTTAAGAAGTGACTGACCGGATTGGATAATTTCTTGTTCGTTGGCATGGAATTGAGCGGCTAACTCAGGTGGTAAAAAATCGAAATCCGATTTACCAACAACTGTATTTGGATCAGATACTCCCATCCGGGCCGCCACGGCTTTATTACAAATGATAAAGCGTCCTTCTGTGTCTTTGGCATATATTTTATCCGGAATATTATTTATAACGGTCTTTAGTAAATTGCGTTCCCGTTCAAGAGCCTCTTCGGCCTGCTTCCGTTCGGTTATATCGCGAAAAACCAGGACTGCTCCCATAATATTGCCGTTGTCGTTTTTGATGGGCGCACCGCTGTCGTCAATTGGAATTCTCAGTCCGCTTCTTGAGATTAAGACGGTATGATTGGCCAATGCAGTCACGACGCCCTTTTCCAGGATTGTTTTAACCGGATTGGGAGCCGGAATATTAGTCTGTTCATTTACAATGTTGAACACTTCCGGCAACGGTCTGGCGATAGCGTCCTTTAACGACCATCCCGTCAATTTTTCAGCGACCGGATTCAGAAAGGTAATTTTACCAACCTGGTCAGTCGTGATCACCGCATCGCCGATGCTTTTCAGGGTTGTGGACAGCAAAGCCTGGTTTTCTTTCATCAGGCTTTCCATTTTATGACGGGAAAGAGCCAGTTCGATAATGCAGTACAATTCGGCTTCGACCGGCGGCTTGAATATGTAACCGTCGTGTTCCGTTTGCTTTAATCTCTCGATGTGTTGTCGGTCGTCCTGTCCAATTAAAAAAACGATGGGAATGTTCAGATTTCGGTGGATTTTGACGGAAGTTGTGATGCCGTTCATCTCGCTTTTAAGCGAGATACCCATCAGCACGAGATCCGGCTTTAGGTCGGCGGCATCTGTCAATGCTGCCGGACCACTGTTGGTGGTTTTAACGACATTGTATCCCAAATTCTTTAAAATTGATCCGGTTTCCCGTGCAGTCTCAATTTCGCTTTCAACTAATAATATTTTGATCTTAGCCATTTTACCCGCCCCTCGATTCGTCCGAGTATTTTTGCTCTATTTAGAATAGAAGCAGCTCAAATCTCCAAATATCACTCATGCTATTTTACGGATTATTTTTATAAACCAAAATAGGCCATTTCGGCTCTAATCTTTTAATACCCTGGATTAAATAAACGATCTGGCTGGCTCGCGACGGCGCCGCAGCGATAGCCGGATGCAAAGTAACCCAACATTCTAAAGACCCATAAAATATTACTGATTATTGATCTTGTGATTCCGGTACGATCCTGTCATGCCGGATTATACGCAATATGATTTTTGCAGAGTTCTCAAAAAACCTTACGTTATGAAAGAACTCTAAGAGGTGCTGAAGAAAACGATTAGAATCCAAGACATCCTTTATTCAAATTCATCTATCTCTTTTATCATTTGATATACTATACCGAGCCTATGGTAAAGTAGATCATCAATAATACTAAGGCATTTATCCATAGTATCTGCATCTTCCGTATCTTTTGATTGTTCGTAAAGTCTGAGCACTATTTTTGAAAAATCTGAAATATCTGATGATACTCCTGTCATAATATTTCTTGATTCATCAGATAATTTTTCAACAACAACAAAACAGATTAACTCTAATATGGATTTGAATGGAACAAGTGAACCAGAATATTCTTCAAATGCATGTATTAAGTAATAAGGATTATTAATAAACATATTTGAAAGAACATATTTTTCTAAGAAAATAGAAATATTAGAGAAATAAAGAAGTTCATTATTATTAAAAGATTTACTAATAGAATCTGATATAGTCTTATCCGTATCATTCAAATCCATATTCATAAGAATATTTACACATTTATCATGGTAGTTCTGATCTGATATGAACTGCGTAGCGATTTTTGTGACACCTTTACGTTGAGATAAGCTTCCGTTTATACATTTGGATAATTCTTCTTCAAATAAATGCCAGAATAAATTTCTGGCACAGACTTCCATGGCACCTTCTTCGACCACTTCCTCATTATTTGATTGGATCATTTCTAGAATTATAGGTTCAACAATACTAACTGAATATTTAGTTAATGTGTTAAAATAGTATACGGCTGCTTGACAAGCCATAAGTCTAATATCACGTTTAAATAAAGCAGTAAATATTTCAAGGGCGAAATCTCTATTAAAATTTAATGTGTAAGCACATGCCTTTAAAACCGAGGTTAGTACAAGAAGATCAGAATCACAAGTAAGTGAATAAAATATTGGTTTTAGTTTATCAAATAACTCGTTGTGCCAATATAGTAATTTACCCAGGGTCTCAATTACCACTCCTCTTTCATGTATTACTGCATTTGACTCTAATGTTTTAATTGAGGCTTTGTTCAATTCTTCATATTCTCCGGAGTCATAAGACAATATTATTTCGTCTGTTTGACATTGATTATCCACTGCAATGGAAATTAACATATCAATTGTACTCTCGGACCAACTTTCATCAGATCTGTTTTGAATTAATCTACAAATTGAAAATATCATGTCTTTATTTATTAATGGTGCGAATTTGACAAAGCACTTTTCAATAGTTACAATATTTGCTGGTTCCCATTTATGCAATTCTTCATCAGCCAAATCTAGTGGTTTATTTGAGTTTACCCCATCAAAAATGGCAGAAATATAACTATGATGAATTTCTTTTGAGAATTTCAATAATAATTGTGCAAATCGTTCAGGATACTTTGTTGCTGCACTTCTAAGTGATCTTGAAAACTGAAATATTGATGATTCTGTTACATGGTCTGGATCAATCTGTTTTTTCCACTTTCCATTCATTACAGGTAAAGCAGAATTTGAAATTATTGAAATCCAAGATTTATCACTGACTCTTGATGGTTGACGAATTGTTGAACCAACCACTCCACCCATAATATGACAACGTTCTGTAAAATATGAATGGTCGTAGACGTCAAATTTTCGATTAAGGACATTTATCCTTTCAGCGACTATATGGCTTCTTCTTGTTTTATCAAGAGCCGGAAGCAAGAAATATTGAGAGCGGCCAATATGATCAATTATATATCCATTTTTGAACCAACTATGCTGATATGCGTACTTTGTTGCAGATATCTCATTTTGGGGAATATAATGCATAATAGAATGTTCTAGTTTATTAAATACTTCTTTTGAGCAGGACGTAGATTGTATTGAAACCAATCGAACTCCCGGCATATTTTTAGGTTCATTATAACCTGATCCGATGGAAAGTCTTTTAGAATCTAAAATAAACCATTCTACTACAAAATCAGAATGTGTTTCTGGTGTCTGTGAATAGATTTCAATTAATATCTGTTGAATAATCTGTGAATGGCTGCCGCGAAATTTTTCAGTATCTTTTAGAAAATCCTCTGTAAAACTTATAATTAGTTCTTTACCTGAAATAATAAGTAATTCAACAACTAATGATATTAAGCTTCTTTCATCACGAGATTCGCGGATATTACTCCAATCATCTATCTCTTCCTGTATTTCATCATCTTGTGATAATGTCAGTTTTTCTAATTTGGTAATAAATTCTCTCCAAACAAAATCAGGCTTGGACTTGGCAATCTTTGTAAAAGCATTTTTGTCCTCGTCACTAAATCGTATTTTGAAATCTCCCCAAGTATCTCTTATCTTTTTTAGTAGATTTTTATCCTTATATAAAGGTAAAATAGTTGCAATAATTAATATTGATCTACTAGGGAATTTGATACATAGACCAGGCCATCGTATATAACTTTGGATATACCCGAGTTCAATTATTTTAAGTCTTAAAGAAAAGAGACTTTCTGAATCCATACTCAATTCTGTTGGTAAAATGTTTAATATCCTTTCGGTCCAATTTTCTCCTCGATTTGTAAATGGATATAAAACTTCTGATATAAAATCTCCTTCTAAAGTATTTATAGACCATAATAAATGTAATGCGTTGTTAATGTCGTCTTGTTCAGTACATTCAAGCCAATTTTGCAAAACACCTGTTTGGTAAAGTGGCTTTATATATTCAGGATGACTAAAAAATATCAAATCAATAATATGTTTTTTTAAACCAGGTATTTTCAATAAATCGATCACAAAATCTATTAATCTTCCCCATGGTTCTTTTATTTGTCCGATTATTGATAGTGTTAAATGTTTAAAATGAAAACGTACTTCTTTGCTATCGATTATAGTTTTTATGGATCGTTCAAATTCGGTAAGATTATCATCAGATAAAAGAAACAATAATTGTTTTAGCTTTTCTCGCTTGAAAAATGATTGTTCTATTTTAGGACCAAGCCATTCTAATATGGTAACCTGTTTATCACATATCTGGTTATACAGGCTAGCCGCAATTAAATAATCCAAATAACATTGATGGTAAAACATCAATTTATTTTGATCTACCCGGATAATGCTACGAGATTGAAGATGATCAAGAATTTTCCTGTAAGCAAGTTTTACTCGATGTACGGGCAATGATTGAAGGCCATTATTCCCCATTTTATCAGCGATATCTAATAATACGTCGTGTACTTTACTGACGTCTTGCCCGGCTCTCTCTAATTCACGATTAATTTTATCCCAGTATATTCTCATTAGACCCGTTGACGTATTAAAATCAATTGTTGCTGGTCTTCCAGTATCCAAAATTGATACAAATAATGACAGATTGAATGGAATTCCGAGTAGTAATTTTTGTCTAATATTTAATTCGGAGAATTCAATTTTGTAGCGTTTAAGAACTGATTTAATGATATCTTCCGTGAAATTCTCTATTTGAATTTCAAAAGGTTTATCCTTACTAATAAATAACGATCTAATTTCTGGGTCGTTTTGATAATCAAATGTTCTTGATGAGAAAATTATAGATATCCTGTGGCCATCATTTCTGAGAGATTTAACTTCTCGGACTAGTGATTTAACTACATCCAAAGCATTTGCGCTATGGGAGTCTGTCCATCTTATTGCATCGAGCTGGTCTATTACTAATACAGATATTTTATTTCCTGCCAACAGACTAAGACATAAAACAGGGGTATCAGGTAATCCAAGCGCTTTCCCAAATTGAGATGTATTATCAATTGGTATCTGCCTGTCCAATCGTACTGGTAAAACAAGGTTTTTATCTTGTTCTAATCTTTCTACGATTTGGTACAACACTACACTTTTTCCTATTCCAGCTGCTCCATGAACAATAAATATTCCAGTATTCCTATCATCGTATATTTGGTTAATTATTTGGTCCGATTCAGGTCTTTGTATACAAGTTCCAGATATCAATCCCGGATTTATTGTTTCTTTAAATCCAACAACTAGATCCCGGATAACTTGAACTGTACGCGAGTCACATAATAATCTCTTTGAGGTTAATCCTAAATTATTGAGATAAGCATATATTTCAGGAGCTGTGATTTCTTTTCTTAAATTATTTTCTATATAATTAATGATTGATGCAAGAACTACTGATGAATCTCCGGTAAAAAGAAAGGACATGAATGTTTTAATATCTTCTTGTGTCTTATAATTATCTTGAAATTGATGAATATCGATGCTCTTTAAATATTGATAAACTTTGTCGATTCCATATTTCGTGTTGATATCTATTTCTATGCATTCACATAGCTTTTTCAAAGCATTAAATTGTTCACGATATGGCTCAATCTGGTTTGTTAAAAATACTGAAGCTATCCCCCCTGAATCTTTAGCCCTTTTTATTAAATCCTGGAGTTGCAACGCACCAATACTGGAAATAAAACTGAATTCATTACTTGGATCTCTATCTAATTGATATATTATTGACTTTAGTACACCCCTACTATTCAGCGATGCAATACTCCAATTAGATTCCAGCGTATTACCATATTTACATTGTTGAGCCTCTTTATGACCATCTTTATGTGTAATCCATAGATCAACTCCCTTTTCATCATCTCCAACATCTTCTATTATGACTGATGTTATTTTTTCATTTAGTAAATCTATGATTTGACGAACAATCCATAGCCTTTCATATCTATTACCTATTTTACAGGCATATCCACCGGGTTCCATTGACATGATTTTACCTCCCAGTATTCAAATGTTTTTTACATGGAAATATTTACCTTTAGATTTCCGGAAACATATTGCTGTAAGTATAGAAATAATACCACCCGAAAACAACGAAAAAGTAAAAGCCAAAAAGCCAAACCAATTTACAGCTCGACGAAGGAGAAACTAAATTGGTTTCAATTTATCAAAATATGGTGTGAGGGTAAGGAGTGGGACAGGCATTTGCTCGGAATTGTTAGTTCGTCGTCGCATTTGCCACTGGTGTGTAAGAGCCGTCTCCACCAAATTCCCCTTTGCACCTCACCCTCACAGAAAAACTTTACCTAATGGTCCTTTAAGCCGCACAATTTTACTTGTTACATCTGCCCCTTGTTCTCATAGAAAACGATCCCGACCCGGCGGATATGTTCGATGACATCGGGATCGCTGATCTTTTGATAAATGGATAGATCAAACGTGTAGGGGAGAAGCAGTTCATCGAGTTCATCCATGATCTTATAGAGAACGTCCATAGTCAAATCCGCTTCGCCTTGCAGGGTCAGATCGATGTCCGAGCCGTTCTTGTACGTTCCTTTGGCGCGCGAACCGTACAGAATGGCATTATCGATCTGCGGATAATGCGCGAAGACGGCGCAGATGCTTTGAATGACAGATTCTTTTAAGCCAAAACGGGATGTCATCCGGCCTCATTCTTCAAATAATCCAGTTTAGTTCTCAGATCGATGAATTCATTGAAATACCGGTTGATAATATTACCGGCGATTTCCTCGGCAATATCTTCGTTGTAAGTATGAGCAGTCAGCGCCCGGCTGCGGATCATGTCCATCCAGACGTCACCTTCTTTTATCAATTCGCGCCGGAAGGCTAAGCGAAAGGCATCCCGGCTGCCGCCGATACCGGTCTCTCCCTGAACTTCAAAATAATCTTTGATCGTATTCCAGGCTAATTCGTAAGTGTATTCAAAGGACTGGATCAGCCCCTGCTTCTCCAATTCATTCAAATTGCCCTTCTCGATGAACTTAGTCAGCTGGCTAAGCGCTTTATTATAGTGACTGAATCGCTGTATCCAGCGCGTATCTTCTGTGCTCATTGAATGCCCCGGGTAATTGTTTCCATCAGATATATTTTCATCGGATTTAATCTCTTTTAAACTGCGTTTATTTTACTCATTCCCATTTCCATTATCAAGCATTTGTTCGATACCATGATAGCCAAACCAATTTCCGCCCTGAACGCCAGCGAAAGGTTAAACTGGTTTTGGCATTCTTCGCAGTGCTCTGCCCGGAAACCAATTTGATCCCGATAGATCGGGCCTGAAAATTGGTTCCTTCCAGAGGAAAAAGGGAGCGCCTTTTCAGGCGCTCCCCCACAGTCTTGCGAAATCAGTTACCGTTTGTCCGTAATTCCGAATTCGATCCAGCCTTCGGGTGGGATCGTCAGTTTGATCAGTTTCTTGGCTTCGCTGATCGTCTTCTGAGCTTCCGAATAGGTCTCATTGAATTCCGCGGTCTTGGTTTTCAGACTGGCTTTAAATGTTTCCTGCTCGGAATCCAGTTTTTCCAGGTTGGTCACATTTCCTTGCAATCCGGTGATGAACGCGGAATCGATACCCCGTTTGGCTAATTCCTCCGCGTGGGCGGCCATTCCGGCAACCATCAGTCTGGCAAGTTTGAGCACTTCCGCCTGCGATTTTTTGGTGTTGCGCTCTTTGGTTGTGACCGTAGTCTGTTCTTCTTCAGTCATAATTCCTCCTTTCGTTAGTTTTGATTATTCGCCTTTGAAGAACATATCCTCACATTCATATTTGTATCAATGATCCTCCGGCCGGCAGGAATTCTCTGCCAGATGGAGGAAAGGACAATCAAGGTGGAGGAAGAGACATTCCAGATGGAATGTCTCTCCTGCAAGGTGGAATCAAGGAGATTCCAGATGGAAAGTCTCTCCATCAAGATGGAATCATGAACATTCCAGGTGTAAAGTGTCTCCGTCAAGATGGAATCAAGGAGATTACAGATGGAAAATGCCTCCGTCAAGATGGAATTAGAGACATTCCAGATGAAGGAAACCTCCCTGCAGATGGATTTGTAAATAAATCGGATCGATTTTTTTGAGCCAGTTGACATTTTTCTAAAAAGTTCTATTCCCGGCGTTAATTACGACTTCCCGTAAAGATCCTCATAAGTAAATCGCGGTAAAAACAATTTCAGAACAGAGATTTCAAAGGGCGACGGGGTCAGGTTTTAATCATTTGCCATAACTGAAATTAATTTAAAAACTAATATCTATTTGTCAAGCATTTTTTTAGATGACCTGAAACCGGTTTAATGTCGCTGTGCTCTGTTACGCCGTAGGCCTCCCCATGGGAAAAACCGGTTTCTTTAATAATCCGGGTAAATCAGATTTAATCTGCTAACCGGAAAATGACGACGGAGCCGATGATTTCGCCGAAGTTGTCGCGAATCGCTGAAATGGTGAAAATAATCGCGCGCGGCCGGTCTTCTTTATTGAGCAGTGTCCCTTTTTCTAAGGACAAGGAAGCCTGTTTGTTTTTTAAAATTTGGTTCAAGGTCTGATCGATCAGGTAGTGTTCATCGACCCGGAAGACTTTGGCAAGTGATTCGCCGGCGGCATGTAATTCCATCCAACCGGTTATAGTTTCCGCGGCTTTATTGAGCAGAACGATTTTACCGTTGGTATCTGTCGTGATAACGCCGTCGTCAATCGCGCTGAGCGTTATCATAATGAGTTCTTTTTCCGCCGCGAGGTCCTTTTCGGCCTGACGGCGGGCTCTCAATTCGGATTGCAATTGGGCATTGGTGATGGAGAGAGCCGCCGTGCGTGACTCAACGATAATCTCCAGTTCCTTGTTGATCTTATCGACGTCTTCGTAGGCGGACTCCAATTTATCCAGCATGGTATTAAAGGCTTCCCCCAGGCGGCTGATTTCATCCGAACCAAGGATCGGAACGCGCTGTTTATGATCACCGCTGGTGATTTTTTCGGCAGTGGAGACGATCTGGTTCAACGGTCCGGTCATGACATTGCTCATCCAAATTGCAATAAAGAATCCGATCAGGAGAATGCTTAGGCTGAGAATCAGTCCATCGTATCGGATCAGATATACTTCCCGGTGTAAGTTTTCCAGGGAAAAGCCGAGGTATAATTTGCCGATCGTATCTTTGTTGAAAATGATCGGGAGATTTGTTTGATAATAGAGTTGATCTTTGCCAAAATCCGGATCGGACGATGCTGACTGATAATCGACTCCGATGGCGTCTGACAGATTGTAACTGGTGAATACTCTGCCGGAATCATCCAATGCGACCAGATATTGAAGTTCATCATAATTGCGGACCGCGTCGATTATTTCCTTCATCGATTCTTTATCCTGTGAATGAAGCGCCGGACTTAGATTCATGGCGATGAACTGTCCCATCGTCAGGCTTTTATCGATAAGCGCCGAAACTGACCTGGCTTTCATCCGAAGCGGATAATAGAATGATAAAAAGATTGCGATTATCCCGATGATAAAAGTCAAAGTCAGGAGCAATTTCCTCTTAATTGACAATTTGAGCAGAAAACTTATTTTTTGTTTGGATTCATTCATCTTTGGCGATTAATGGTTAAAATTAAAAAACTTTTATCCTCCGCGACTGATACTGCAGGTCAGAATACTCCGTCCCGCAGGCAGAATTTTAACGTAATTAAATTGTGCGGTTTGAATTTGAAATTGCACTGTCCGATCTCAATTTTGCATGAATATAAGAAATGCCGGTTCAATTTCAAAAATAGCCGGTGAAATAATGCCGCGGCAATCCCGGCCGGACATTATTTATCAGAAAATTAGTCGGATCAGCGCGCCGCCCTGAAATATGATGACCGCCGTCAGGAAAGCGATTCCCAGGGTATAGCCGGCCTGAAAGAACGCCCATTTCCAGCTGCCGAGTTCCTTTTTGACCATTACCAGAGTGGCCAGGCAAGGCGTATAGAGCATCGTAAAAATCATCAGACCAAATGCCGACAGTGGTGAGTAGGCCGGATCGCGACTGATCTGATAACCAACCGATGTCAGATCAGAATGTTCGGTGACTGCCGGGCTTTCCTGTTCGATGCCGTAGAGAATGCCCATTGTGGAAATGATAACCTCTTTGGCGGCCAGGCCGGCGACGAGACTGACACCGAGTTTCCAGTCGAATCCGGCTAATTTTAAGACCGGTTCGAGTCCCCGGCCGATTCGCCCGGCATAACTGAAACGCAGGGGATGCGCGACCGTATTAGCCGGATTAGAAAGACTCAACTCCGATCCTGAGCGATCGGCGGTCGGTTGCGAATCGATAGTCGGCTTTGGATAGGTGAGCGCAAACCAGATGATGACGGCCGCGGCCAGAATAATCGTTCCGGCTTTGCGAATATACGCCAGCGTTCTCTGCCACATGTGAATCATGACACTGCGCAGTGATGGTAACCGGTAAGGCGGTAGTTCCATTACGAAAGGACTCTGATCGCCTTTGAAAAGAGTCTTGCGGAAAATAAGGGCGATCGTCAAGGCCACGATCCAGCCGAAGAACCAGACGCCCCAGAAAACCAAACCGGCGTTTTTCGGGAAAAAAGCCGCGGCCAGCATGGCAATGACCGGCGTTTTGGCTCCGCACATCATGAACGGTGTTACTAAAATCGTGATGATCCGATCACGCTTATTGACCAATGAACGGGCGGCCATGATGCCCGGCACGGCGCAACCGGTCGCTAACATAAATGGGATAAAACTCCGGCCGTGCAGACCGAAAAGATGAAAGAACTTGTCCATTACAAACGCCGCTCTGGACATGTAACCAGTGTCTTCGAGCAATGAAAGACCGAGCATCAGCAGGATAACCAATGGTAAAAAAACAATTACACCACCGACTCCGGCGATCAGACCGTTTGTTAAAAATGCCTGTAACGGTCCGGCGGGTATCAGATTTCGGACAATTTCTGCCAGATGTGCGAACCAGTCAGAAATATACCCCGCCAAAGGATTGCCGAGCCCGAAAGTCGCCTGATAAATTAAAAACATCACGAGCAGAAATATCGGAATGCCGAGAAACCTGTTGAGTACGATACGGTCGATGCGCTCTGTCCAATCCATCGCTGGCCGGGAACGGGCGATTGTGACTGCCTCACGAATTGCCCCGGTGATGTATGCATAGCGTTGCTCGGCGATAATCGTCGCGCTGTCTTCTTTAAAATGATTTTCGAGGTGTTGCCGGACATGATCGGTTTCAGATAATACCAGATCGGTTTGCATGTGTTCGCGCCGGACTTTTTGGATGGCGTCGTGATCGTTTTCCAGCAATTTAATAGCCAGCCAGTGCGCCGGGTATTTCCGGGTAAACTCCGGGTCGGTCTCCAGCAATGCGATGATCTGATTATGCGCGGCTTCGACATCGTCGCCATAATTCAGATGCCGTTGGTCGGTCGGTAAATTTCCTTTGGCGACCCGAATAGCGGTATCCAGCAATCTGCTCAGGCCAATGCCTTTACTGCCAACAGTCTTCACGAGCGGAATACCCAGAATGGTCGACAACAGATCGTGATCGATCCGGATGCCTTTGGAATCACATTCGTCGGACATATTCAGGGCCCCGACTAACGGCACGCTGAGTTCCTGAAATTGCAATAACAAATAAAGATGCCGCTCCAGATTGGTAGAGTCCAATACGTCGATAATCACGTCCGGTTTTTCCCTTATTACAAAATCACGGGCGACGACCTCTTCCATCGAGTAGGCTGTCAGACTGTAAGTGCCGGGCAGGTCGATGATCTCGATGTGGTAGTTTTTGTAATCGAGTCGTCCGGACTTTTTTTCAACGGTCACTCCCGGATAATTACCGATGTGTTGATGCTGGCCGGTGATTGCGTTAAAGAGCGAAGTCTTGCCGGAATTTGGATTACCGGCTAAGGCGATACGAATTGGTTTAGCGTAATCAAACGCAGTCGTTGAAGCGTGACCGTGACGATGGCGGTGGCCACGTTGAAAATTCACCCGACATCCTCGGTATCGATTAAACGGGCTTCACTACGCCGGAGTGAAACGTGCGCGCCTTTGATCTCGATTTCGATCGGGTCTTTCAATAAAGCCTCGCGAATAACCGATCCGACTTCGTTTTTTATAAAGCCAAGGTCGGTCAGGCGTTGCCTGATTTCGCCCTGGCCGTGAACTTTTTTAATGCGGAAGCGCCGACCGGTCGGGACTCCGGCTAAGTTCGGCATGATAATATCGGATTGATCTGTGGTCATAATTGATTGTCGATGTTTGATTGAATGGCGACTTCGATCAGGTCGGCCAGATCGGAGGTAATTTTAGTTTGCAAGCCATTAAGGGTCACGATGCAGGGTTGATCGCCAATAGCCGGTCTTTCCATTTTAATAGTTGCGCCGGGAACGAAACCTTGTTCGATGAGAGCATGCCGTTTTTCAATGTCCGCACCGAGCATCACGATGGTGCCTTCTTGTCCTTCCGGTAAATTCACCAGCAGGAGATGGACCGTATGTTGGTCGGCCAAAGTGTGCGGGAATGCGGTTTTGACGAAACAATTACGGCACTCAGCATTTTCAGATTGGATTTCCGACGACAGACATTGCCGAAATTTGGTGATCGGGTTGTCTGTGGAAAGAGGGCAATTAGTTAGAAACTGATAGAGCAAAATAAATCTCTCGAGGGTTGTAGCGCTGAGATGGTGCTCAAGTAAACAGGCCTCGGCATCGGCAGTCTCAGGCGTTATATTAAGAATTTCTTGTAGAAAATAGCTGAGAAACTGGTGTTTGGCGGTCATCAAATTGGCGGCCTGTTCACCCTGGTTCGTCAGCTCGATAAATTCATGCGCGGAGTAATTAATCAGCCCGTCCTGGGCCAATTTGCGCATGGCTTCGGTGACAGTCGGCATACTGACATTCTTGCGCTGAGCGATTTCCTTGATGCGGGCAACGCGCCGTGAACTGATCAGATCGAGGATGATTTTAAGATAGTCTTCCTGGGCTTGCGATAGATTTGATACATTGGTTCGTTGGTCTGTCATGTGCCCTAATTTAATTAGGGCAACCTAATTCACAAACATTTTTCCTGCTTATTTTTAAAATATTTTATGCGTGATTATTGATCTGACTGACAGCTAAACGAAGCTACAAGAAACGGTTATTAATTTATACGAAGGCTGAAAATAGTCAGGCTAATAATAAAAAATCTTTAATAACAGAAAACTGATCCATAATCGCATGACCGGTATCTTTCAAAATGTGCACCTCTGAATTCGGAAGAAGACTTTTTAACCTTGCACCTGTTTTTACGGAATCAATAAGCGCATCATGATCTCCTCCGAAAAATTGTACGCGGGCGGTAATTTTCTGTATCTGTTCGTCGCTAAAAACCGGCATCGCTTCCATGACCGGATTAAAATACTTAGATGCAGCTGACTGAAATTCCAGCAGTTCCGACGGTACTTCCGTTTTATACCATACTGCTTTGCTTATCAGTTTTTGCCCCTTCTTACCCAGCAGACTATAAAAACCCGCCTTAAAGATGAAACTGGTTTTCGTCGGAACGACACCGGCGGCCGTAAGCATGGACAACGCCTTGACCTTTTCAGGATTGTGAATGGCAAAATTTAGTCCGTACCAGCTACCCATGCTCATCGTGACAAACGAACCATTTTCAATATCAAGATTATTAAGCAGGGAAGTGAGCCATTTATTTGGAGCCTCCGATCTCAGAGACATTCTGGTCGGTTCACTCAATCCGGGTTCACCGGGAATGTCCACACAATAGATGCAGAAATGGTCAATAAAATCCGATGCATTTCCCAGCCAGGTTGCACTGTTGGATACAGAACCGTGAATCATGATCAGCGGCGGTTTGGATATTTCGCCAAACCTCAGCACATGGGTTTGCGCTATCTCGGTGGGGATAAATAGTTGCTCATAAGCAGGTGTTAAATGTACGGCTAATGCTTTTCGATACAGTGATTCTATGATATTTCGGCCTTCCCGGGATTTATAAACACTTTTACTCATGATAATCTCCTTGTGTTTGGCATAATTGATCGAATGTTTGAAGGATTTTCTCAATGAATTCCGGATTTCCGTAAAAAACATATTTTGCTTTTTCTATTTTCGGATAATAGAAAAAGTCATAACGGGATTTTCCATCAGAACCTTTTTCGCTGTTCAGTATGGCTAATAAATGATTGGATATCCTTGAGGCTTCTTCCGAATTTTGTTCAATAATTTCGATAACGGCCGAGACATTGATACGACTTTTTAAGGTATCATAATTCGGAGAAAGCACGGGTGACTGTTTGCCTGACAGCTCGGCATGACAAAAACTCTTAAGATCATCTTCATTGACCATCCAGGAGCGCCCGATTTTTTTTGCCTTTATCTTGCCTTCATGTATAAAGCGCAGAATCGTTTTGGGGTGCAGATTTAAGATAGTTGTCAAATCCGAAATAGTGTAAAGTTTAAGTTCCATAATTAATCCTTATGTTGAGTTTTATTGGGCATTAAAATACAACAATAGGAATTATATGTCAAGATTTTTGTGTAACAATGAGTAGTTATAAAGACTATTAGATAGTTTTAACTTGCGAAACGTTCAGGTCCTATTCATCCATTTTAGGCAGTGAACATTGACTGACGGAATAGATTTTCTACTTATTACTTACAGATAAGGGTAATCTGTCATGAGATTCTGAATAAGTCGAATGACCTGCCAATTATTCAGGGAATTTTCATTCGGATCGGGTGTTTTTAGCGGGTCAAAATGCCAAACCTGTCCGTCAGTTCGAACTAAAAATATACTTCCGGAGCGGGCGAATCCGCTGTTTTGGCTTTTCGTGAAGGAGGCTTCGTCATGAAAAATCGTGAATTTGTCACGATATGGTCGGCCGTTTTCATAAGGGCAGAACGTGGCGCAATTTCCGCATTCGTTGCACAGTGCATCGAGATGAACGATCTGCCAGGCATCTTTAAAATGCCCGTTACCTTTTCCTGTTTGGCGTTCGCGATTGAATGCAACCGCGATATTGGCGCGATTCGGACAGACATCAACACAACGAGTACAAAGTAAATCACACTCCAGACAACGATCTGCTTCGGCGCTAATCGCGGCCGGTGAATCAAGCTGGTTACCTGATGGGCAAATCTCACCTTTTTTCAGATATAAAGCGCCATGAATTTGGCTATCTATTTTTCGGAATGATTCAGACGTTAATTTTAAATTCATTCGTTCGCGGGAGAGGATGGAGGCAGCAATTTTTCGCCCGTCGGCGATGGCTTCAACGACCGTCGCCGGGCCGCGAAAAGCATCGCCGCCAATGAAAACGTCCGGTGAATCGGTCTCGTTGGTTGTGGCATTGACATTCACTTTCCCGTGTTTGTCCGGATTGAGCCCGATTTTCCGCAAGTAATTTTGATCGACCTGTTCGCCGATGGCGGTGATGAGGGTATCGACGCGCAAATCTTCGAATTCATTGACCGGTACCGGCCGCGGACGGCCGCTGGCATCCGGTTCGCCCAGTTTCATGTACTGACATTTCAGAATGCCATCTTTCGAGAACTCGACCGGCGTGATCAATTCCCGAAAAATGACGCCGTCAGTCAGGGCGTTTTCGAGTTCCTCACGATCGGCGGGCATCTGGGCGATCGTACGCCGATAAATAATGTGAACCTGCCGAACTCCCGCGACCAGTCGGGCGGCCCGGGCGGCATCCATCGCCGAATTACCGCCGCCGATGACCGCTACCGAACTGCCTAAAAGAAGATCAGATACATCGGCCTTGAATTTTTTCAGAAATTCGACTGCTTCGATAATATTGGTGTTATCAGTTTTGATATTTAAAGATGGACTATGCCCGGCGCCGATGGCCAGAATTATGTAGCGAAAACCTCTTTGCCGTAAATCTTCAGTCGTCAAATCAGATTTCTGACCGAAAACGAACTCGACTCCATGACTGGCGATGAATTGGATGTCGCGTTCGATGGCTTCTTCCGGCAGGCGAAAGCCCGGAATGACGAAGCGCACTGTACCGCCGGCCAGCGGATTTTTGTCAAAGATGGTTACAGGTAAACCGGTCCGTGCCAGAAAATAAGCCGCCGCCAGTCCGGCTGGTCCGGCTCCGATGATCGCAGTTTCCGCACATGATTGTCCGGTGGTTGCAAAAGAAGTTTTAGGCTGAACAGTACCTTTGTCGGCGGCGATTCGTTTCAGATCGCGGATTGTCAGCGGATTGTCATAATAATTCCGGGTACAGGCAGTCATGCACTGGTGATCGCAAATATAGCCGGTGATATTCGGAAGAGGATTTTGCACCAGGATCGATCCGAGGGCAGAATTATATTCGCCAGCCCGCATCAGCCTTAAATAAGTCGCCACATCCTGGTGAATCGGGCAGCGTTCCTGGCAGGGCGCGATAAAACAATCGAAAAGCGGCAAGCCTCGGTCGGTTTTCGGAATCGGTTTGTTCTCAATAAAAATATGTATTTGAGCAGGAGGAATAGCCAACTCGGCGAGTCGTCCAAGCAATTCAACGTGGACTTTCCCATTCTTCCAGAAGTCGGAATGTTTGTCGATCTCCTCGGCTAATTGTTTCAGGCGCAGATATCCGCCGGGTTTCAGCAGATTGGTTGCTAATGTGATCGGAGCAATGCCGGTCGAGAGGATTGTGCTGATATTCGCCAATTCGGCGCCGCCGGAGAATGAGATCGGCAAATCGCCATTGAAAACCTGTGCAAGGCGGAAGGCCAGGTTGATCGTCAGGGGATAGAGCGCCTGGCCGGACATATACATCTCATCTCCGGGTAAAATGCCGCGGTCGTTTTTCACCGGCAAGGTATTTGATAGTTTGACGCTAAAGTGTAATCCCTGGGAGTTTGCCAATGATTGCAGACGCGTTAACATCGGTTGCGCCTGATTGAATTGCAGGTCATTGTCAAAGGACTTATGATTTAATTGAATGTGCGGGAATCCGTTCCGGTCTAAGGCCGAGCGGACAAAGTCATAGCCCAGTAAAGTCGGATTGAGTTTGATAGAAGTATGTAAATGTTTTTCAGAGATCAGGTAACGGGCGATGGCTTCGATTTCATCAGGCGGACAGCCATGCATGGTAGAAAGCGTGATTGAACTGGAAATATGAGGCGAGATCACCTCGTCCGAATCAAATGCGGCGTACCCGGCATGTTTTAATTCTTCGCCTAATATTGAAAGATATTCTCCAAATTGAGGAATCTGTGCGGCTCGCCTGACTGCGTCTTTCGGGCAGGCGGATTTCATTGATTCGATAAACCGATCGATTTTAGGCGATCGGATACCAGCCAGATCGTAACCGACGCTCATATTGAATACGAATCCGCCTGCCGGGTTGGAGAATGATCCGGCGAGAAGCATTTTTACATACGGAATCAGCAACCAGGCCTTCAAATATTCGTCGAATGCCTGTGGTACGCTTAATTCGGTCGACCATTCCGTATTATAGCCCTCAATTTCGGCGGAAATACAGGGCTTTGGGATTTCCAGATCATCGATTGTCTGGACGGTTTTCAATTCAAAAAAACGGGCGCCGGTCAGGAAAGCCGCAACGATATTCTGGGTCATCTGGGTATGTGGCCCGGCCGCCAGACCAAGTGGTCGCTCGCAATATTGATCGCCGATCTTTATCCGGCGCGGGCCGGGTGTCAGGTAAAAATTACCGGCAGGAATGCCGAAAATCGATTGCTGATTGCGATACTCAAGAGTTATCCATTTCAGCAGGTGATGGAACGGGATCGGATACATTTTATCGCTCATTTAAAATCTCCTCAAATAAAGTTAGTCAATGAGCATATAAGAGGCAAGCCGCAGTTTTTTTGGAAAAATGAAAATTAATCCTTGACAATTACATAAAGAAATATGAATATTTAGCCGGGTAGAATAGGAATATCAAATAATCACCATCTACCGATTTTTTAGTTAAAAATGTCAGAAATCCGAAGAAATTAAATTTCAAAGGTCAAATCACCATGAGTGATAATTTTAACAACAGCGGTAAAAAGGGAAACACCCAGCCTTACGACAGTAAAATCAATGAGCAATGCCAGAAGTGTTCCGGTATAGTAGTGTACCGGAAGAACACATTTTTTGGTACGAAAGTTTATTACAAAGTTTGTAATAATTGTGGCTGGTATACGACTTTGTCAAAAGAAGCCTGGAAAGATGTAATCAGCGCCAGTTTGAAACCTGCCAAAGCGACTCCGATGGAAGCCGCCGAACACGACGAACAAATCGAAGCGATCGTCGCATAGTCTTTTCAAAGCGTTTTCTAATTACCAAAAACATTTGAAAATTAATCCTCTCCCGCTTTGAAAGTTTTCATCAGCATCTGCGGATTATGAGCCATATGCCAGTCGCAGGCCGGAAGACAAGTTCACGCAGGGGCATTCTAATTACTGCCGCATTTAAAGCGGAAATAACACCACTGTTAGCACAAATATCTTTGCCGCGGAATTGTCAGGGTGAAATCGTATCAGATTATTTAATAACCGGTATGGGCATGGATAATGTGCGACGCCGGTTAGAAGAACGTGTTAAGCAGATGGAATATCTCGCGATTGTAAACATCGGGACAGCCGGTGCGATCGCCCCCGAATTATCTCCATCTATGGTAATTTTCCCATTTGAATTTTGTTGTTTGGACAATAGTCATATACACTCGATCAGACAATCGAACAGATTAATTCCGGGGATCACCTGGCCGGTGTCATGGAAGAGAGGACGGCTTTTTTCCAGTCGGACGGCAGTAAGTTCGTTGGACGAACGGCAGGCGATTCAGGTACAATGCCAGGCTGATGCAGTCGATATGGAAGCCTATGCCGCAGCAGAATTTTGTGAACGGCGTGCAATTCCATTTGCTTGCCTGAAAGTCATCACCGACTTGGCAGATACGAATTCACGAGCCGAGTTCAAAAAGAACCTGAGCCAGGCAGCCAGAATTTTAGCGGATAATGTGCCAATCCTGGTAGATAACCTGCGGCGGAATTTCGAATCCGGAGCCAACAATGGATGATCCCGGAAAAATATCGGTCATTATCCCAACGTATAATCGGGAAATCAGTCTCGAGAGGGCGATCGATTCAGTGCTGGAGCAGACATATCGGAATTTCGAACTGATCGTAATCGACGATGGCAGTACCGACAATACTGTTTCGATTATTAGAAAATTCCGGAAACGAATCCGCTATTATTCCCGGTTGCATGGCGGTGTTTCCTCAGCCCGCAATCTAGGGCTGGAAAAATCCGAAGGCACCTGGGTAGCGTTTCTCGATTCTGACGATTACTGGTTGCCGCGCAAACTCGAACGCCAGATGCAATGTCTGACCGAGAATCCGCGGTGGTTGGTTCTGCAAACCGACGAAAAATGGATCCGTCACGGCACGGTCGTCAACCCGATGAATAAACATCGTAAATACTCCGGCTGGATTTTCCGGCAATGTCTGCCGCTGTGTATTGTCAGCCCTTCGGCTGTGATAGTGCACCAGAAAGTATTCAATGATGTGGGCGTTTTCGATGAAAGCTTGCCGGTCTGCGAAGATTACGACCTTTGGTTGCGCATCGCATTGAAATATGAAATCGGCCTGTTACCGGAGAAATTGATCGTCAAAACCGGCGGCCATGCCGATCAACTATCCAAAAAATACTGGGGTATGGATCGTTACCGCGTTCTGGCATTAGAGAAAATATTGCTGGCCGGACTCGATCAGGAGCAGACCGGGCTCGTACTCGACGAAATCATTAAAAAACTGACCATTTTAAGCCAGGGCCGCGCCAAACTCCTGGAACTGCCCTGCCTGAATGACACCGTCGGGCAGGTGAATATTTATACAGACAAACTACTCAAGTATATTCAAAAGAAGGAAGCATTCCTTGCAGATCAGAAACATTGATTTGACACAGATTAGAACGGTTCTGGCACGTGGTCGAATTTTCGAAGAAGAAGGCGATCTGTCGCTGGTAGATTCGCCGGAACGCCTGTTTACTCATCCGGTATTTCTGCAAAAAACCGATAATGGTTATACGATTCTGTACGGTTTCGAATCTGTTGCGCAATTGCGGAGTTCGAAAGCCGTCTTCTGCCCGGCCTTTATTCTGCCGGCGCGCTGGTCGTTATCGAAATGTGTCACCCTGGTCGCGACCTGTATTTTGCGATCACGCGCACTCTGGCCAGTCGAAATTGCGAAATTATTAGATTTATTTACACGAAACGGTCTGTCGAAATCCAAAATCGCGGAATTATTCCGGCAGGTCACGCACTTAAAATTGGATGCCGCCGTCGCAAAACAATATTTGGCAATCCTGGAGCTTGAATCGTCTCTGCAGCAATATTTAATAGCCAAAAAAGCGCCGCTGAAAACCTGGTGGCTGGCGGCGGAATTGCCTTCTGAAATTCGGCGGCTGATGCTCGATTTGATTGTGGAATGTCAACCAACTCTCAGCCTGTTTGAAGAAATTGCCAGGAACGTTTCAGAAATTCTTCACAGAGAAGAGTCTGCAGTGGATTTGGAGCGCCTGAACCTGGTCAACGTGCTGAAAAATACCGATTACCAGCCGGCCGAGAAACTCGCAATAATCCGCGGCGCGGTGCAAGAATTGCGGTATCCGAACCTGACGCAGCACACTCAACGCCTTTCCAATTTGCTGAAAGAAATAAAGGTGCCACAGAGCGTGCGGATCGATTATGATAAGAATTTTGAAGAACAGAAATTCAGAATCGAAGCGGAAATTAGCTCTGCGGACGATTTAAAAGCGTTCGGCGATTTTTTAACCGGCACTGAAAAAGTCAAACTCGAACGCCTGCTGAAAATTCTATAGATTTCAAATCTGGATACAGATGACAGCGCGGATTGACCGGAGAATAAGCAAAATATACATCACGGCTGAAGCCGAACGCGATGAATTGACCGGTCAAATTCTCATTGCTTATCCCGACGCTCGAAAAATTGTAGTCGCATCGGATCGATCATTGGACGCAATTGCTAAATCCGATGATCCGAAGCGCGTTCTGTTGTTGACTCACTCAAAAGGGCAGGTAGTGAAAGATTGTCCCGGAACTGCGGTGCCGTATTTATGTTGCCGTTACCAGGTCATCAACCAGACCCTGAATTGCCCG
>JAZDEI010000145.1:0-4279 GCA_043808945.1 Fidelibacterota bacterium
GGTCGCAGTTAACCGTGATTACTTCACAACCGAGTTCCCGCAGCAAATCCGGGATTATTAGCGAGGCCGCGCCGTTGACGGCATCGACCGCCACTTTGAAATGGCGCTGACGAATGGCCGCAATGTCTAAATAAGGCAGATTCAGAATGGCCGCAATGTGATCGTGGTTGGCCTGGTTGTACTGCTTGAAATCACCAATGCTGGTTTTAAAGTCTGTGTATTTGGCGAACAGGTTTTGCCGGGTGTCCCTGATCTGCGCCATTTGGTCCGGACTGAGAAAAAGCCCGTCGGCGCCGATGAATTTCAGCCCGTTCCAGGGCAACGGATTATGACTCGCGGTGATCACGATACCGGCGTTAACTCTGTGTCGGACGACGGCCATTTCGACGGTCGGAGTCGGACAAACGCCGAGATCGATCACCGCTATTCCGCAATGCCGCAATGCCACAGTCAATTGTTCCTGAATCCGGATGCCGCTGGCACGTGAATCGCGCCCGATCACGACTTTCCGGCAGGCCAGCAAATCCTTCAATGCGCAGGCATACGACTGAATCAGTTCCCCGGTTAAGGCCGTATCGTAGCCACGTACGCCTGACAGACTTTCAATCAGCATAATAAGGTCCGTATTTGTAAAAATGTTTCTGACTATTTCCCGAGTTGTCCGGGATTATACACTTCATAATACGACTGGCCCGAACAATATTTTGAAACGGTTCTGGCACGTGGGAAATTACCATTACCAAATATAAACTGCGATAAATTTTAACCCAGGTGAGTTTTTAATAATGTACTGTGCGATTTATGACGGAGACGCCGAATCGCACGTTCTTTGATCTGGCGTACCCGTTCGCGCGTCAGGCTGAAATGTTCACCGATCTCATTCAAGGTCAAAGCATATTCACTGCCAATCCCGAAATACATTTTCAGCACTTCGCGTTCGCGCTCTTTCAAGGCTCCCAGCGAACTACTAATATCCAGACTGAGAGACTCGATCATCAACTGCTGATCCGGATTGGTAGCCTGCTCGTCAGTCAAAACGTCCATCAGGCTGTTACTGTCGGCATCCGCCATAGGTTCGTCCAGCGAGCGGTGACGGCGGGCAATCCGTAAAGTTGCCGTAACGACATCACGATCGACATCCAGGCCGGCGGCAATTTCATCGTGGCGCGGCGAGCGTTCGTGCTGTTTTTCGAGCGTCTCTGCTTCCCGGGCAATTTTCGTCAGAGTTCCGACGCGATTCATCGGTAAACGTACCAGGCGGGATTGTTCGGATAGCGCCTGCAGAATTGACTGGCGAATCCACCAGACCGCATAAGAGATGAATTTGAATCCGCGGGTTTCGTCGAAGCGTTCGACGGCTTTAATCAGCCCGAGATTACCTTCGTTGATCAGGTCCATCAACGGTAATCCCTGTCCCTGATAATCTTTGGCGACGCTGACAACGAACCGCAAATTGGCTTGCGTCAGGTCTCTGACCGCCAGTTTGTCGCCATTCCGAATGCGGCGCGCCAGCTCGACTTCCTTATCGGGCGATAGCGGCGAAAAATGACTGATTTCTTCCAGATACCGACTCAGAGATCGGCTGGAATCGCGGTTGGTTGTTTTAATTTCTTTGCTCATTGATCTATTTTATTTTCTATTTTCCCGGCATTTCTATCAAATTGAAGATAAGGTTATTTTTGTTCTTTGTCAACCGCAGAATTACATTCCGCGCCCGGCCGGAAAAATATTTATCGATTTTATAACGTTCCGGGATTTCAAAATACTACTCATTTGTTTCCCGGGCAATGACCCGGTCAACATCCACCGGCACGACGACGATCTCAATCCGCCGGTTCTTGGCGCGTTCGTCACTGGTACGGTTGGACACCAGCGGCCGGAATTGTGAATAACCGGTGGCCGAGATTTTACCCGGGTCGATATCCATCTTGTCGATCAGATAATGCACAACATTCGTAGCCCGGGCCGTCGATAATTCCCAGTTGGAGAAATAGGTCGAGCGCAAGTCACGACCGATGCGTACATTATCGGTGTGGCCTTCAATGCGGATCTGCTGTTTGCCGAGTTTTTTCAAAACCGGGCCGACCCGCGCCAGCACAGCTTCACCTTCCGGGCTGATTTCGGCCTGGCCGGACTGAAACATGATTTTATCGATAATGTTGACTGAGAGTTTATCCTGCAACTGGGTAATCTCGATCTGTCCCTGCTGAATTTCTTTCTGCAGACTGTTTATCAGTTCATTTTGGGCGTTTTTCAGATTTTCGATGGTTATTGCTTTTTCCGCCGAGATTTTATTGAGTTGATCTTTCAGCAGTTGATTTTCCTGGTTGAGTTTGTCGACCTGGGGTTCAAGTCCGGCAAGTTTCGTTTCCAGTTCCTGCTTTTCATCCAGGATAGATTGGTTCCGGGCTTCCAGGTCCTGAAGCCGGGCGGTCAGTTGATCTCTCTGGTTTTCAAGGCGCATGACTTCCTGTTTCAGATCGACGAGGTCAGACTCGAGATTTTGTCTGGTGTTGGACAGGGACGCGATCAGCGAATCCTTCTGACTCTGGGTGGATGATAAGGTGTTGCGCAGGTCGGTACTACTGGCCTCCAGATCACTAATATTTTGTTTCAGACCGTACAGGGCAATTTCCATCTCGTTTTTTACGGAGGCGAGGCTGTCCCGCTCGGCGGCAGTTTGCTTGAGAGTCTCGACACATTCGAACAGATTCTTGCGCAAAGTCAGGATTTCCGATTGAAACCGCATAGCCTCTTCAACTTTGAGATTGTATTTGCCGGTTGTGACACACCCGCTCAGCGCGAGTGCGGCGATCATAATTACTGGTAAAAATTTCTTCATGTGCAGACTAACCTATATTTATTTATTTCAAAATCTAATCATTAAATAGTAATTAAAATCATTAGTTCCGTTGATTATTGAGCATAGCAATAGACACAGGCATGGCGGCAGGTACGATAAGCGCCGATGTCGCGGCTGGCATAACAGCCGCATTGCTTGCGGGTGGGATTAATTTTGACCGGAAATTCTTCATCCGGAAAAAGCCGTCTCAGCAATTCGGCGTCAATGCAATGACCTTTCGTCAAACCGGCGGCAGTGCCGACCGTATCCTCGCAACAGGTCAATACTTGGATGTCGGCCGCCTGAGCAATGGTTTTGATTCGTTCGAGGAATTCAATCTGCCGGGCGGTGTCGGGTTTGTAAAACCGGATTTTACCGGACGCTTCCAGATTCTCGAAACGGCGGCGGACTTTCCCATAGAGATCGACGAAACTTACATAACAGCGCTGTACCGAACCCGCCAGTTGCCCGGCAATTTCCCGAAAAGCCGCTAACCGTTCCTCCGGTGGAGTCGGTTCGGAAAAGATGATCGGATCGAAACGCCACAGGATTTTTTCAGCGCCGTATTCCCGGCTCATGGTTTTAGCGGTCGCGACGGCTTCGCTCGTTAGCGGCGCGCCGGGTTCCAGCAGAGTTTTGGCCGCACCGCTAAAACCGTTAATTGTATAATGGAACAAAAAGCGTTCGTGATAGAGCGGCGCAATCTGCGTCAGCACCGGGCGGAAAGGCCGAAAATCCTTCGACCAGAAAACGATCGCGCTGATATCGGCCGGGCGCAGGGAAATTTGCTGAATTTGATTAGAAAACGGACTGCGCAGTACCACCACTCCTTCGCCGACATTTTGCAGGAACCAGTCGCCGTAAAAAGCCGGAATATCGCTCCGCCGGCTGACAGAAAGAATGTGTTTCATGTGCGCAGGAAATTCTAAGGTGAATCCGGAGTTCCTATTTGAGCGTATCGCTGAGTGCTGACTCTAAAAACGGCTCGAGGATATTTTTATTTTTGATGAGCTGGATCAGCCGGTAATTATCATCGGACGGATGCAAATCGAAGGAAAGCTCGGCCTCTTTCAGGGCGTAATCATACCAACCTTTTTTGGTGTAAGCAATCGCCAGGCTATGATGCGCCTGATATGAGTCAGGATTTTGCCGGGTCGCGGCCTTGAACTCCAGAATGGCTTCGTTGATCAATCCTTTTTCGTAATACCATTTTCCTAATTCGTAATGCCTCTGCGATTCCGGAGAACATGAAAAACAGAAAACCAACGCAATGATAAATAATGGAATCAAGATCCAAACACTATTGAGCCGCTTCATTTCATTTCTCCTTAAATTGCTCGCCATTTGGGCATTAATTTTAAATTGCCAGGGCATAAAAACAAGGTAAAAATCCAGATGGCGGTTTTGGCCCGGCTGGCCGGCTTACCAGTAATAGGT
>JAZDEI010000146.1:0-24355 GCA_043808945.1 Fidelibacterota bacterium
TCGCGCCCAAAGGCGAATCGATTCCCTACGAAATGAGCAATGCTAAGAAGGAAGGACTGACAATCGGATGGGGCACGACCTGCGAGTACCGGATCGGCGCCACTCTCAGTATACGCGCCAAGTACGAGGGCTGGAACGAGCCGGACAGGGCAGTGTATCACCTCGGCAGTTGCGAGCTGAGGGTCACTTTCGGCTGCTTAGCCGGATGAATAAAAGAGTGATTCGATTAATTTGGCAAGCAGGGCTGTCAATTTGCGTTAGCATTCATATTTACGCCGCGACGGAACCATACAATGCACCGGCAAATATCAGGTTCGGCGTAATTTCAGTCCTGTCCACCGGAGAAATAAATACTGATTCGCTGAGCATTAATGCACATTTTAGCGCGCAAGTCGTCTCTGTCAATTCTTACAAAGAACTGACGAGTAACCTGCTGGCTTTACCGCTCGAGAACGGCTATCTGTACCCGATCCTGAGTTTGCGGGCGGTCAATCCGCTAACCACACCGGAAGGCGTGACGCTGAATCCGGTCTTTGGACTGGAATGGGGTGAAAGGGTAACCATTGATACCGTCATTTTCGAGGGCACCGAACGCACCGCGCCTGAACTTTTTCGACGGGAATCCAGGAATTTGCTCGGACAGGCGGTGAATCCTAAAATTATTAGCGCATTTCTTAGTAACTTCTCGCGGTATTCTTTTTTGAAGGTTCAATCGCAAACAGAAGTGGTAAAAACGCGCGAAGGCAAATACGGTTTACTCGTCAGGGTCGCCGAACATTCGACCAATGAATTCAGCGGAGTCGTCGGCTATGTGCCACCGAAAAGCGACGTTGACGGTTATTTTACCGGCGAAGTCAAAATTAACCTGAATAACATCAGTGGTCGCGGCCGCAGTCTGAATATTTACTGGGCGAAACCGAATCGCTTATCGCAGCAGGTCGATCTGAAGTATTTCGAGCCGTGGATTCTGACCACCGATTATAGCGCGGAAGGGGAATTCAGGCAAATATTACGCGATACGCTGGTCGTCATACGCGAGTTCGATGCCGGAATCGGACACCGCTTTTTCCGCAAAGGTTCGGTCACGATGAATTTTAATTATGAAACAACTCTGCCGACACCCGGCGGCCGGCAGTTGCTCGGCCTGACCGATCTGACGGTGCGCGGACTTGGCCTGAAAGGCAGTTACGACGGCCGTGATTATCCGGTCAACCCGACCGGGGGTATTTTAATTGCCGGAAATTCTTATTTCGGCCGGCGTTTCGATCAAAGTACCGGCCGGCTCTGGCAATATCAGTTCGAAACAAACGGTGAATTTGTTTACCTCTTACGACCGAAATGGGTCGCGGCCTGCGACTGGAATTACAAAGCCAAATGGTTGTCCGAGAGTGCGCCGGTCTACTCGGATTGGTACTGGTTCGGCGGCGCGCGCAGTCTGCGCGGTTATCCGAATGAACTCTTCGGCGGCCGGGAGATCGCCTGGCTGAACAATGAATTGCGCTGGCTGATTGGTAAAAACGGCCGGGCGCATTTCTTTTTCGATCAGGGATATTACCGCCTGCCGGTCCCCGGTCCGGATCGGCGTAGTTACCCGAATTCATACGGAATCGGTCTGCGGCTCGATTCGCGCATGGGCATTATCGGCATCGACTACGGATTCGGACGCGGCGACACTTTTTCAACAGCCAAAATACACGTATTTTTAGAAAGTAGTTTTTAAATGAAAACACATAATAGTAAAACATCATTAAAGAAAAAAACAACACCTCGTTCCGAAGAAACAATCGAAACGCTGGTTCTGCAATTCCTTAACCGGCATAAGGGCATGCCGTTCAAACAAAAGAAAATTGCCCGTGAAATTGGAATTACCTCCGATAATTACGTTCACTTCAAACAGATTATGAAAATGCTGACAGATCAGCAGAAGATTGAAAAATACGAGCACAGTTTATTCCGTGTGCCGGATGATTCGCGCCTAATCGAGGGGGTCATTTCGTTTTCCGGGCGTGGTTTTGCCTTCGTAAAGACCGATTCCGGCGATGAAATCTTCATTAGCGCCGACGGAACGTCCAATGCCTTGCACCTCGATCGGGTATTGATCGAGAAATATACCCATAGCCGCGGCTTGCGGCCGGAAGGTAAAGTCGTCAAAATCATTGCCAGGAGCGAGCGACAGATCCTAGGAACATTACAGCGTAAAAATGATCGTTGGATCGTTTTACCGGCGTACCCAGCGGCTGTGGCCGAGATCGATCTGGTCGAAGCCAGCGGCGGATTAAAAGAAGGACAATTAGTCGAATTGGAGAATATTGAATGGGATGATACCCGCGATCGACCCCGTGCCACGCTGAAAAATATCCTCGGTTTCCCGGAAAATCCGCAGGACGATTTGAATATTGTCGTTAAGATGTTTCGATTGAGCGACAGATTTGCGGTGAAAGTATTGCAGGAAGCGGATGAATTACCCGAGGTCAGTTCTTCCGCGAAAGGGCGATTGGATTTGCGGCAGAAAGAGATTTTCACGATCGATCCGCCGGACGCAAAGGATTTCGACGATGCGGTTTCACTGGAAAAAACCGGCGACGGGCGCTGGCTGTTGGGAGTGCATATTGCCGATGTCAGTCATTTCGTGAGACCGGGCAGTGCGCTTGACCGGGATGCGCGCCATCGCGGCACCAGCGTTTACCTCGGTGAAAATGTCATCCCGATGTTGCCGGAGCGCGTCTCGAATGAATTATGCAGTCTGAAACCGAAAGTCGATCGGCTGGCTTTTTCGGTTTTAATGACGCTGAATGAGGCCGGTATTATCCAGGAGTATTCATTTGCCGAGAGCATAATCCGCTCGGTACAGCGATTCAGTTATGAAGAAGTTCAGGCGATTCTCGACCGGGGCGAAGGACCGCACCATAAAACGCTTGAAGAAATGCGACAACTCAGCCGGATTATTCTCAGTCAGAGAAACTCCGCCGGGAGCATCGATTTTGACATTCCCGAACCGGTTTTCAAGATGGGACCGGGCGGAATTCCGATGGAAGTCATGCCGGGCGAAAGATTAGACAGCCATAGATTGATCGAAGAATTTATGCTGTGCGCTAATAAATCAGTAGCCGAGTTTATTGCCATCCGGCGTAAAAAAGACAAACTGCCATTCCTTTACAGAATCCATCCGCAACCGCCCGAGGAAGACATTATCGAACTGTACCAGATTCTGAAAGGATTGGGAGTCAATGTCCGCCAATCACCAAGACCAACGCCGGCAGTTTTGCAGAAAATCCTGCATGATGTCCAGGGAATGCCTTATAAAAATTTCATCGAACAAGTAACGTTGCGTTCGATGTCCAAGGCAATCTATTCGCATCTGCCGTTGAGTCATTTCGGGCTGGCTTTCCGATACTACACTCACTTTACTTCACCGATCCGGCGTTACCCGGATCTGATCGTACATCGTCTGCTGAAGAATTATCTCGGAGAACACACCGCCGCCGATATAGCATTTTACCGGCGCTCTTTGCCGCAGATCGCCAATTTGGCGACCGAACGGGAAATCCAGGCGATGGAAGCCGAGCGGGCCTATCGAAAGATCAAACAGGTGCGTTTTATGGCTGACAAGGTCGGGAACTGGTACAAAGGCATCATCAGTGGCGTGCGGGAATTCGGATTCTTCGTGTCTATCTCACAATTTCTGATCGAAGGGCTGGTACATATCCGGACATTGGAAGACGATTATTATATCTATGACGGTGAGAATCACCTTCTGCATGGCAGACGCGGACGACGGAAATTTCGTCTTGGCGACGAAGTCATGGTCAAGGTGACCGAGGTTTCTATCCGCGAGCGACGCATCGACCTGGAATGGGGCGAATAAATTTAACCGGAGAAAGTTTTAATTTGCACTTTGAGTCCGGTTGCTTAAGTTTAGACTGAAGAGAATAAGGAGTAATTAATGAACAAGAAGATATTGCTGTTTGCTTTAATATTTTCGATGATACTGGCTAATTGCGTCAAACGCCAGAAAGCTATTGGCGGGGCAGACGATATCTATGTCTTCGCTTCGGACGCAACCCGGGAAATACTTGGCCAGGCGATTGATACTACCTTTTCTTACGGTATACGCACACCGGAATTCGAGAAGTATTATTTCACAAAATGGAAACCGTTGGACGATTTCACTCAAAGTGTTAATTATAAAAACATAATCCTGATCGCCGACCTGAACCGCAAAGATGTCGCCTATGAAATTGCCCGGGGCATTTTACCGGAGAAAACTTTTCAGATGGCGGAAAAGGACAGCGTTTTTATGTTTTCCATCCCGGATAACTGGGCTGACGGTCAAATGTTCATTCTGATTGCCGGAAAAGACTTAAAGCGCATACAACGGAATATTCTCGAGCAAAAAGGCTGGTTGTACGGAAAGTTTGTGAAAAACTTCGAGGAATTTCAGAGCAAATACCAGTACGCCAGGCTGGAGCAAACCAAATTAGAGAAATATTTCCGGCAGAAATATCGCTGGTCGATGCGTATTCCGCATGATTATATAATCGTCAAAGAAATTCCGGAGAAAAATTTCGTCTGGCTCGGACGGGGACTGCCTTACCGATGGATTTCGGTTTCCTGGGAGGACGGGATGTATACCGAGTGGCTGACAGCAAACGGTCTGTACGATAAACGCAATCAGATCGGCGAGCTTTATGGCGGCAATGTGACTGAAAAACGATTCCTCGGCTACGAATACACCAAACTGGGTGAGTATGACGCTTTGAAAATGTATGGTCTGTGGTATCAGCAGGAGGAGGCCAAAGGCGGTCCGTTTGCCACCTACGCTTTTTATGACAAACGCACCAACCGCACATTTGTTATCGATATGATTATTTTTTCGCCCGGAGAAAGAGTTTCGGTAATATTCCGAAATATCGAAATCATGGCTAAAACCTTCACGACATCTTTTAAAAAGTAATCCGGCCAGGAATACGCGCTGAGCAGGTTGTTTGAAATTTGGCAATTATAGGGTGGTCAATTAAATTACGGCGGAGTTAGTGAGTTAATGATGAAAATTGCATTAATTGTCGGAAGTACGTCGGACTTAGAGCAAGTCGAATATGCCAAAAAGTATCTGGAATATTTCGCGCTTGATTGTGATATAAAGGTGCTTTCGGCGCATCGTCAGCATGCAGAACTCGTGAATTATGTCCGGCAGTTCGAAACGGAAGGCGGTCAACTGATAATCGCCTGTGCCGGAATGGCCGCGCATTTACCGGGAGTGATCGCGGCTTTGACTGCCTTACCGGTAATCGGCGTTCCGCTGGATGCATCCTCGTTACACGGCGTCGATGCGCTTTATTCCATTGTTCAAATGCCGGGTGGTATTCCGGTCGGAACGATGGCTATCGGCAAATCCGGGATCATAAATGCGGTGGTTTACGCTGCCCGTATCCTGGCTCTGTCCAATCCGGAATTAAAAGCCAGGTTGGCCGAATTTAGCGCGAAAGGTTATAAAATCAACTGAAATGAAGATTCTGATAACCGGCGCTAACGGCATGTTAGGCGAGAAATGTGCTAAACTGCTTTCCGGCAGTCATCAGGTACTGGCCACCGATCTCGCCGATAAACTGATATACGAAGGCGATCTCCGTTACCGGTCATTGGACATAACCAATCCCGGGCAAGTATCTGAAACCATCACTGACTTCCAACCCGATAAAATCATAAACTGCGCCGCTTATACCGACGTCGATGGTTCAGAAATCAAACGTGACCTGGCCTGGAGCGTGAATGTCGGCGGCGTTCAGAATATGATTGCAACCCTTAATCCGAACACTACTTCGCTGATTCATATCTCAACCGATTATGTATTTGACGGAATCGACGGGCCCTATCGGGAAAATGACCCGGTCAAACCGATTAATTATTATGGCGAGACCAAATTAAACGCGGAAAAGACGATTCTGGACTCCGGAACGCCAGCTACGATCATTCGCACAAACGTTGTTTTCGGAAATTCCGCTAATCAGGAAGCCAGTTTTGTCTATTGGGTTGTGAAAAAACTCAGCCGCCGTGAACCGATCAATGTCGTGAACGATCAGTTTGGCAATCCGACCTGGGCTGACGGTCTGGCGGAGATAATTGAAATTTTCGTTAACCGGCAAATCCGGGGTATTTATAATTATGGCGGTGCGGATTATATCAACCGGCTGGAGTTCGCTTTACAAATTGCCGCTGTCTTTGACCTGGATCCAAGACTCATTCGGGCGACTTCAACCAGCTCGTTGGGTCAGAAAGCGCCCCGCCCGTTCCGGGCCGGTTTGATTTGCGATAAGATTCAAAATGAATTAGGAGTGCAGCTCTACTCAATCAGTGCAGCCCTGAAAACGATGAAAGGGATAACAACTTGAAATCATTAGTAATTATCCCGACCTACAACGAAAAAGAGAATATTCAGGTCGTCATCGAGCGTCTGCGGGCTTTGAACGTCGTGGTTGATATTTTAATTATCGATGATAACAGTCCCGACGGTACTGCCGAAATTGTTCGGAATTTACAATCCATCGATCACCATCTATTCATGCTTAACCGATCCGGTAAACTTGGTCTGGGTACGGCCTACGTGACCGGATTCAGGTGGGCGCTCGAACGGGGTTATGATTATATTCTTGAAATGGATGCCGATCTGTCGCACAATCCGGATGATGTAGCGCGATTGATCAGTATGTGTGAAAGCGGATATGATCTCGTCATCGGATCGCGTTATTGTAATGGCGTTAATGTCATTAATTGGCCGATCAAACGCTTGATACTAAGCTATGGAGCCAATAAATATACACGGATTGTAACCGGTATGCCGATTAAAGATGCAACGGCCGGATTTAAATGCTTCCGGCGGGAGGTCTTAGCCGGAATCAATCTCGATCGCATTAAATCATCGGGATATTCATTTCAGATCGAAGTGCATTTCCGGGCCTGGCTAAAAGGCTATAAGATCGCAGAGATCCCGATCATTTTTACAGAACGCTCTGAAGGTCATTCCAAAATGTCAAAAAATATCGTTTGGGAAGCCGTATTCATGGTCTGGAAATTGAAAATCAGGCATATTCTTCATTTATTATAAAAATGCAAATTTCTGTCATCATCGTCAGCTATAACGTCAAGGAATTTCTCCAGCAATGTATTCTGTCATTGAAAACTGCATTGGACGGCATCGCTCATGAAGTCATTGTAGTCGATAACGATTCGGTTGATGGCAGTGTCAATATCATCCGGCATAAGTTTCCCGACGTAATACTGATTGACAATCATACGAATGGCGGTTTTGCAGTAGCCTGTAATCAAGGACTGGCAATTGCGCGCGGCGAATTGGTTCTGTTATTGAATCCGGATACAATGATCCAGGAAGATACAATCAGGATAATGATCGATTTCTTTAAGGCCCATCCTGAAGCGGGCGCCGCCGGTTGCAAGATATTGAATGCCGACGGCACTTTGCAATTAGCCTGTCGCCGTACTTTTCCGACACCGGCCGTGGCGTTGCCAAAAATGCTCGGATTAAGCCGACTTTTCCCCGGCGTTAAAGCATTTTCGCGATATAACCTGACCTATCTTGATCCGGACCAGATGACCGAAGTCGACGCAGTCAGCGGGTCATTTTTAATGTTCCGGAAAGTGGTTTACGATCAGGTCGGTGGTTTGGATGAATCTTATTTTCTGTATGGTGAAGACCTGGATTACTGCTATCGTATAAAAAAGGGTGGCTGGAAAATATATTACGAACCTGCTACAAAAATTATCCATTATAAAGGCGAGAGTACGAAACTGGCCGCCTTTGATAATTTCATCGCGTTTTACCGGGCGATGGATATTTTTGCTGGCAAACACTTCGGTAAAAGTTATTCCTTCATAACCGATATCATGTTCAAGTTCGGCATAGTGTTCCGTGGAATTATTTCATTGTTTGCCAAGATTTTCCGGCGACGAATCGTTATGTTTGTTGACGGGATCGCGCTAAGTGTCGCAATTTTATTGGCACATCAACTGCAACCGCGCCCTTTACCCAATTATTCGTCGCTGTTGTCAATGCTTATTTTTTATTTATGTCTCTGGCTGGGTACCGGCTATTCCATCGGTTTATATGATCGCCGGGAACTGTCGTATTCACGGGCAGTTGTGGCTTCTGTCCTGAGTTTCATCGCGTCATTGATTTTTAACCTGGCGTTTAAAAATTTTATTTACTCACCGAACATGTTGCTCTGGAGTTTTATCATTGCGACGATTTTTCTGCCGGGTTGGCGGGTTGGTTTGCTGTTTCTCCAACGCCGCCGGATCATTCAGCCGGCTTCGTCATTGTCAAAGGCATTGCTGTCCCGCCGTACGATCATTGCCGGAGCGGGTAAAGAAGGGGAGCGTATCGCTCGCAAACTGAAAACGCACATCGAGCACGGTTTTGAAATCCTCGGTTTCGTCGATAAAAAATACGTCAATGATGATGTTGTCGGATTTCCATTTTTAGGCTTGATCGACGATCTGTCGGAAATCATCCGCATCAACCGCGCCACTGAGATCATTTTCACGACCGATAGATTTAATAATGATGATATTCTGGGTATCGTCGATAATATCAAACGGTATCGGACAAATATCAAAATAGTTCCGCGACACCTTGATTATATCCTCGGAAAGTCGAGCGTTGAGAATATCGAAGATATCCCGCTCCTGGAAGTTGACTATAATCTTTTTCATTTAGGCAACCGGGTAATAAAACGCGTGTTCGATCTTTTGACAGCCTCATTAGTGACAGTCATTCTGTCACCATTCGTCATTCCGATCGCACTACTGATGGGCTATAAAATTCAGAGAGTAAAGTACATCGGCATTGACGAACGAAAAATCAATGCCCTGAATTTTATCAAGCGGAGCGGCAATCACGCCCGGATATTCATTAAAAGATTCCCGCTGTTACTGGCTGTTATTCAAGGCGACCTCAGTTTTGTTGGCAGTGAACTGATACCGGCCGATTCCAGTGACCGGCATTTGCGCTATAAACCGGGACTGACCGGTTTATTCCGGCTAAGCAACAATCACAAAACGGATGAAACCGATAAACAGAATTACGAGCATTTCTATATGCAGAATCATTCTTTCTTTCTCGACGTGGAAATCATTTTAAAAACAATCCTAAAAATCTGAAGATACAATGGGTGAAATAGTACTCGATTTCGAAAAACCAATTATCGACCTTGAGAAGAAAATAGAAGAACTCAGGGATCAAAGTACGTCGAGCGGAGTCGATCTGGCCCCGGAAATTCAGAAACTGAGGATCAAACTGAACCGCCTGATCCAGAAAACATATTCCGGGTTGACGCGTTGGCAGAGAGTGCAACTTGCCCGTCATCCAGATCGACCATATAGTCTCGATTATATTAAAAGAATCTGTTCTGATTTTGTTGAAATTCACGGGGATCGTTGTTTTGCCGATGATAAAGCCGTTGTAGTCGGAATGGCTTCAATAGATCGATATAAAGTCATCCTGATCGGACAACAAAAAGGGCGGACGACCAAAGATAATGTCTATCGCAACTTTGGTATGCTGCATCCGGAAGGTTATCGCAAGGCGTTACGCGCCATGAAACTCGCCGAAAAATTCAACCGGCCGGTAATCACTTTAATCGATACTCAGGGCGCTTTTCCGGGCATCGGTGCGGAGGAGCGCGGCCAGGCGGAAGCAATTGCAAAGAATTTATTCGAAATGGCGCGGTTAAGAACACCGATTATTGCGGTCGTGATTGGGGAAGGAGCCAGCGGCGGAGCGCTTGGAATTGGCGTTGGCGATCGGATTTTACTGCTCGAAAATACCTGGTATTCGGTCATTACGCCGGAAGGCTGTGCATCGATCTTATATCGCGATTCCGCAAAAGCGCCACTCGCCGCCGAAGCCATGAAAGTTACTGCGCGCGACCTTGAACAGATGAAGATCGCTGATGAAATTATTCCGGAACCGACCGGAGGTGCTCATCGCGATCCCGATCAAATGGCGCAAACCTTAAAAGCCGTTATATTAAAATATCTTGACGAACTGACCCAAATCCCGACTGAGGAATTGGTTGACCAGAGAATCGAAAAATATGCCCGAATGGGCTCCTGGAAAATTTCAAATGAAAACCTGCCGGAAAAATAGATAGACAGATGGATGTGACTAAAAATGCTTGAGCATCGCTATCAGTTACGGGTAAGATACAAAGATATAGATTATCTGGGTGTCGTCTACTATTCGCGCTATTTCGAATATTTTGAGGCCGCCCGGGATGAAATGATGCGTTCGCTTGGCCTGCCATACAGTGAATTCGAGCAAAGAGGATATGCGATGCCGGTCGTCGAGGCCCAATGTTATTACCATCGCGGTGCCCGGTTCGATGAGGATTTGATTGTCTTTAGCCGTATCACAGAAATGCCGCATTCACGTCTCAAGATTGATTATGAAATTTGCACACTCGATCCTCAGGTGAAAATCGTTTCCGGTTATACAATCCACGCTTTCATCAATCAGTCCGGGCAAGCCGTCCGGCCTCCGAAATTCTTTTTAGAATTATTAGCGCTGAAACTCAGTTAATTGCACAGGACAAATTCACTATTATGCCGAAAGGTCTGTTAATCACATTTGAAGGAATCGACGGATCGGGAAAGACAACCCAGATCAGGCGCTTCATCCAGAGACTCGAAGACGAATCGGTTCCATGTATACTTTTCCGCGAACCGGGCGGAACGCCAATCGGCGAACAAATCCGCGACATTTTACTGGACAAATCCAACTCCGGCATGTGTGCGATTACGGAATTGTTACTCTATTCGGCCAGCCGCTATCAATTGAGCCGGGAATTGATCTGGCCGGCTCTGCAGGAAGGCAAAGTCGTGATCTGTGACCGGTTTTACGATTCCACGACGGTTTATCAGGGCTACGGCCGCGGTATCGATCTGGGCTTTATCAATGATTTGAACCGGATCGCTACCGATAATCTGATCCCCAATCTGACATTCGTTTTCGATATACCATTGGCGGAAAGAGCCCGCCGTTTCGGACAAAAAGACCTCGACCGGCTTGAGCAGGAAAATCAGAACTTTCAGGATAAAGTCCGGAAGGGCTTTTTACAGATCGCTAAAGCAGAACCAAACAGAATCTGCATGATTGATGGAACCAAAACGGAAGAAGCTGTATCAAAGGAAGTGTGGCAAAAATTCGAAAGTATTTTGAAAAGGAATGAAAAATGAAATTTATTCGACGGAACTCTGCCAAAATCCTGATCGTAACGCTCTTGTCGTTTACGGTACTGCTGGCTTTTACAACTACCGATATTTATAAGGAAATCTCAGACTCATTTAAACTTTATAATGCAGTTTACCGGCAAATCCTGCTGAATTACGCCGATCCAATCGACGCAAATGCCCTGGCCGATGTCAATATTCGCAATATGACCAGGGAACTCGATCCTTATACCGTATTCATGACGGAAGAAGAGAAGGAGCCGTTAGACATTCTTTCAAAGGGCGAATATGGCGGTGTCGGATTGCGGATCAGCATGCGAAGCGATACGTTGACTGTCATTTCACCGATCGACGGCAGTCCGGGGAAAAAAGCCGATATTCTGCCAGGCGATCAAATTCTAAAAGTCGATACGACTTCGACCATTGGTCTTGATATTAATAAAAGTACCCGCATGATTCGCGGTGATATCGGTTCGAAAGTCACATTACTGATTCGCCGACCGGGAACCAGCCAGGATAAAGTTTACGAATTAGTACGGGCTAAAATTCCGGTCAATGATGTTTATTATACGGATTATATGTCGGAAGGTGTCGGTTATATCCGTTTAGCCGAGTTTTCAAAAGGAGCCACGGCCGAAGTGCGTCAGGCGATTGAAAATCTGGAAAGACGCGGACAACTCGAATCGTTGATCCTCGATCTGCGTGGCAACCCGGGCGGATTATTGGAAGAAGCTCTTGGAACCGCGGAGTTGTTTACCAATCCGGGCGATACTCTGTTAATAACCCGCGGTCGCAACGATAATGCCAATCGCGTTTTTACTGCGAGCAAGAGGCCAATGTTAGACGAATCGGTTAGAATTGCTGTGCTGATCGACGGTGGAAGCGCCTCGGCCAGCGAGATTGTAGCCGGAATCGTGCAGGACCTCGACCGGGGAATCGTCGTCGGCACTCCGAGTTTCGGGAAAGGACTGGTGCAGACGGTTTTCCGGATTGATCGCGAGCATTCGATCAAGATCACGACGGCCAAATATTATATTCCGAGCGGCCGCCTGATCCAGAAACCAGATTATATTAAAAACCCAAAACTGATTACGTCCGAGATTCTGCAAGATTCATTATTCCATTCGCAAAATAACCGCTTACTGAAAAGTAAGGGTGGAATTACTCCGGACGTCGAAGTTAAAAACGAAAACCGGTCGGAATATGTATCCGATCTCTGGCGCCAGAATCAGTTTTACTCGTTTGCCGTCAAATATAAAACAGAGCAAAGGCAAATTCCAGTTTCGGTAAATGACATGATCATCGATAAGTTTAAAAATTACATCAACCACTCCGGCTTCCAGTTTTCAGAAAAAAAGGAAAAAAATATCCGTGATCTGGAAAAGTCGCTCGTCGAGGATGTTCGTTTAAAAGGTGTCAAAATCGACTTACAGCCTGTTTATGCGGTGTTTGATTCATTGAAAAATGAGGAATTCAGACAAAACCGACAATTGATCAAGCAGGGACTGGAAAGTCAATTTGCATTGCTCGATCGCGGATTGACCGGCCAGGCCAAAGCCGATCTGCAATACGATAAAGTGGTCGCCGAAGCCATTAAACTGGTACGAAATGAAGATGGATATAAAACCACGTTAGGATTCGCAAATTAATACTGAGAGGTATCGTTTTGAGAAATTGGATTCGTCTTTTTACAATTTTACTGTTGTCGCTGAGTTTTATGAAAATTAGTCGGGCTGATACGACCACTGTTATTCCTCAAATCAATGAAATCGTCGAACAGGTACGGAAACAGTATTGTCCGGACCAACGTGTGACGATCTGGTCGATTAAAGTCATACAGCAGGATAATATCTACTGCCTCGACGGCGAAACTGACCAGAAGAAAGCCGCCCAGGCCTTAACCACCCAATTGAAGAGTGTATTTCCCAACGAACAATTCCTGAATCGAATCGTGGTTTTACCGGACGATACCATGCGCGGCCGCAATTTCGGTATTATCGTCAATTCGGTTGAATCCCTGCGAAGCGGTCCATCTATTTTCAAAGATATGTTAACGCAAACTCTGAGAGGATTACCTGTTGAAATATTGAAAAGCGATGAGGAATGTTTCCTTGTCCGGACAGATGACGGCTATCTGGGTTGGATCGATGACGATCGTGTGGTAGTCGGTGGTGACTCACTGAAAGCGGCCTGGACCAAAACACCGAAAGTCGTTTACGACGATATAGAGGGTGTGATCTATGCCGAGGCTTCAAATAAATCCCAACCGGTAGCCGATGTCGTACTTGGCAATCGCTTCAAATTAGTGAGCAAACGCGGGCGCTGGACGGCTGTCGAGTTGCCTGACGGCCGAAAAGGCTTTATTCCAACAAAGCAGTTAGTGGCAGAAGAAGTCTATTTAAGACGGAAACCGTCTGCCGATAAAGTTTTAGCAACGGCTTTCAGTTTATTAGGACGACCATATATGTGGGGGGCGACTTCCCCAAAAGCCCTGGATTGTAGCGGTCTGACCCAGACATCGTACCGGCGTTATGGTGTTGTTTTACTGCGCGATGCCAGCATGCAGGCTAATCAGGGTAAGACCGTCGATTTGACTGATTTACCGGCGCATCTGAAGCCGGGTGATCTCCTGTTTTTCGGATCGAAACCGGGGCGTATCACCCATACCGGAATTTATATCGGTGACTCGCAATTCATTCACTGTTCCGGTCGGGTGAAGATCAACAGTTTTAAGGCTGAAGATGCCAATTACAGCGTCTATTTGCTAAAACGATTGCAACAGGTAAAACGGATCATCCCTGAATAAGTCGAAATTCCTCTCGAATTTATATAATAACCAAGCGTGGTTAATAATCGGATCGAGAATATTCTTCTTGAATCTTGTGATTTTATTAATTATAATTTCGGCGGAAAATTAAGTGAGTATTTATAATTGTATCCAATATACATCTGTTAAAAACGGTAATAATCAAATCAGAAAAGGAGTCCAGAATGGAACGAAATGAAGTTGAATCCCGGGTCAAAAAGGTAGTTGCAAGCCTTTTAAAGATAAATCTGGCCGAAGTCACGGGCAATGCCAATTTTATCTTTGATCTGGGAGCCGATTCGATGCAAAGTCTCGAATTGGTTGCGGCTTTTGAAGAGGAATTTGGGGTCGAACTTGACCAGGATAAAGCCCTGGCTGTTCAAACCGTTGACGACGCAGTTAACTTCATTTCCGGCTACGTGGATTAATCCGGGATTTCTCATGGAACGCAGTCAATTACACCAGAAAAATCTGGATAAGATATTTTATCCGGATTCAGTTGCTATCGTAGGAGCAAATAAGGTCCAGGGAACAGTTCCGGGCGATCTGCTTCTGAATTTGACAAAGAGTGATTTCAACGGGATCATTTTTCCGGTTAGTCCGCGTGAAAAATTTATTGCCGGGATTAAATCGTACCGTTATGTGCTCGATATTCCTGATCCGGTCGATCTGGCCATTATAGTTTTCCAGGCTTCGGTCGTCAACCTGGCGCTGGAGCAATGCGGACAGAAAGGTATCAAATCGGCGATCATCATTTCGGCCGGCTTCAAGGAAGTCGGTGGTGCTGGCGTCGATTTGGAAAACAATCTGAAAGCGATTGCCAGAAAATACGAAATGTCATTTATCGGGCCGAATTGCCTGGGAGTCATCAATACCGATCCCCGTTCGAAACTAAATGCTTCCTTTGCGCGCAAAATGCCGGAAGAGGGTAGTATCGCATTCCTTTCGCAAAGCGGAGCGCTCTGTACGGCGGTGCTTGATTATGCCCGCGCCAAGGAAATCGGATTCTCGAAATTCATCAGCTTCGGCAATAAGGCCGACATCAGCGAAATTGACCTGTTGTATTACCTTAAGGATGACCCGAAAACTAAGGTCATTCTGGTTTACCTGGAAGAAGTCAGCGACGGCGTAGCTTTAATGCAAGTCGCCCGTGAGATCATTCACGATACCGGCAAACCCATCTTAGTTATGAAAGCTGGACGCACCAGTGCCGGAGCCAAAGCTGCCGCCTCGCATACCGGTTCATTGGCCGGGAGCGACGAAATCTGTGATGCGGCTTTTAAGCAAGCGGGCATTATCCGGTGTGATAATATCGAAGAGATGTTCAATAAAGCTACAGCTTTTGCCTATCAACCGGCGCCGCTGGGTAAAAGGGTTGCGATTGTCACTAATGCCGGCGGTCCGGGTGTGCTGACCACAGACGCCACTATCCATGAAGGCCTGGAACTGGCGCAATTCACTGATGCGACCAAAGAAGAATTCCGCAAAAATCTGCCCAAGACTGCCAATATCAATAATCCGGTCGACGTAATCGGCGACGCCCGCGCCGATCGCTATAACATCGCTCTTTCGGGGGCGTTTGAAGATCCGGGCGTTGACGCTGTTTTTACAATCCTGACTCCTCAGTCAATGACCGATATCGACCTGATCGCCCGTGAAATCGCCAAGGTTTCCAGTCATTATGACAAACCGGTTTATGCTTCTTTCATGGGCGAAGCCGATGTGGCTGTTGGAGTCCATTCCTTGCAGCGCAATAAAATCCCGCATTATCTCCTGCCGGAGTCGATGGCCAAGTCCATGGCGACGGTTTACAAATTCAGTAAACTCGCCGGAACAAATTGGGAGGAGCCAGTCGTTTTTAAAGATGTGGATAAAACTACTGCCGAGGCAATTTTGAATGAAGCTAAAACCGCCGGCAAGAGTTATCTGACGGAAGAAGAGGCGGTAAAAGTCCTGGCTGCCTATAAATTGCCGGCTCTGGAGAGCGTCTTGGTCAATTCCGCTGAAGAAGCCGAAAAAGTCGTTACTCAAATAGGTTTCCCGGCTGTAATGAAGATTATGTCGGACGACATCGTGCATAAATTCGACGTCGGCGGTGTTGTCATGGACATTAATTCGGCCGAATCTGCCGCCCAGACGTTCACAAAGATTGTAAATTCGGTAAAAGAACATCAGCCTTCGGCCCGAATTAAAGGTGTTCTGATTAGAAAAATGATTCCGGCCGGAGAGGAAGTAATTCTTGGTGTCAAACGCGATCCGTCTTTCGGAGCCGTTTTAATGTTCGGCTTGGGCGGCATTTTCGTTGAAATACTGAAAGACGTTACATTTCGGGTAGCACCATTGAGCCACAAAGACGCTGCCGCCATGATAGCCGGAATCAAAGGCTTGCCGCTCTTGAACGGTGCCCGTGGACGAACGATCCGCGATATTGAAAGTATCATTAACGTGCTTTTACGGCTTAGCCAACTGGCTATCGACTGTCCGCAAATCCAAGAACTCGATATCAATCCGCTGATTGTATTGAAAGAAGGTGCAGGCTGTTACGTGGCCGACGCAAAAATCATGCTTTAAAATAGTTTTACTCAGGAAAATTAATATTAACAAACCACAGAAAATCGAAAAAGGAGTTTTGCAATGAGGATTATTATTCATGAACACTATGATCGTTTAAGTGATTGGGTGGCCCACTACGTTGCCGCCAAGATCAATCATGCCAAACCGACTGCCGATAAACCTTACGTCCTGGGTCTGCCGACCGGTTCTTCGCCAATCGGCACCTATAAGGCGCTCGTGCGATTATATAAAGAAGGAAAAGTCTCCTTCAAAAATGTCGTTACTTTCAATATGGACGAATATGTCGGATTACCGGAAGATCACCCGGAAAGTTATCATTATTTTATGCAGAGTAATCTCTTCAGTCATATCGATATTCCGGCTGAAAACATCAATATCCTGAACGGCAACGCCAAAGACCTCGATCAGGAGTGTGAAAATTATGAAGCTAAAATTAAGAAGATCGGCGGGATCAATCTATTTCTGGGCGGGATTGGCCCGGACGGCCATATCGCCTTTAATGAACCGGGCTCCTCACTTTCTTCCCGGACCAGGATCAAAACCCTGACCTATGACACGATCATCGCCAATTCACGATTTTTCGACAATGACATCAACAAAGTACCCAAAACCGCATTGACCGTCGGCGTCGGAACCGTCATGGATGCGCAGGAAGTTTTAATCATCATCAATGGCTATAAAAAAGCCCACGCTTTGCAGAAAGTTGTTGAAGATGGCGTCAATCATATGTGGACAGTTTCGATGCTGCAGTTGCATCGCCACGGTATTATCGTCTGCGACGACGACGCGACTCTCGAACTGAAAGTCGCCACTGTCAAATATTTTAAGGACATCGAGAAGGATGCCTTGATGCATTTCCCGGTTTAATGATAAGGGCGGAATAATGGGATATCGTAATTTAACTCAAGTCGAAATCGGTACCCTCGAAAATAACGGTTGCCGGGCGGAAAACTGGGATTGGATTAAAGTAAATACTAATTTCAACTCAGCGAGAATCCGCAATGTCTCTTTTGATGGAAAAGTCGAAATTGGCAATTTTGACGGCGCGACTGAAGTCAAACCGGGTTGTCTGAAAAATTACGGCCTGTACGACAGTTATATCCGCAATTGCACGATCGCCGATAACGTCTATATCGCCAACGTAAAAAACCTGGTCAGTTATGTAGTTGAAGAGGATGTCATCATCGAAAATGTCGACGATCTGATCGTTACCGGCGAGACGGCCTTCGGCAATGGTACGGAACTCGAAATTCTTAACGAAGGTGGTGGTCGGGTTTTGTCGATCTATGACCGCCTGACTGCTCAGATCGCATATCTGGTAACCGTTTATCGACACGATAAGGTGCTTCAAACGGCACTGGCCGCAATGATCGATGATTATATTGCCACGCAAAAATCGAATCGTGGTTTAATCGCGAAGGGCGTACGGATTTACAACAGTAATGTTTTACGAAATCTGCGGATCGGAGAGAAGGCTGTCATTTCGGGAGCATTGTTGCTTGAAGATGGAACAATCGCCAGCTGCGGCGCCGATCCGGCTTTCATTGGAGAAGGCGTCACTGCCCGGCATTTTATCGTGCTTTCCGGCTCGCGGGTCGAGGGTTCGGTAATGTTAGACAAATGTTTTATCGGGCAGGGTGTAAGGCTTGGCAAGCAGTTTTCAGCTGAGAACTCCGCCTTCTTCGCCAATTGCGAAGGTTTTCATGGCGAAGCAGTCGCAACTTTTGCCGGGCCATATACGGTGACCCATCACAAGTCGACGCTGTTGATCGCCGGGATGTTCAGTTTCTTCAATGCCGGGAGCGGCACGAACCAGAGTAATCACATGTACAAGCTCGGGCCGCTTCATCAGGGCATTATGGAACGCGGCTCCAAGACCGGTTCGTTTTCGTACCAGCTCTGGCCGGCGCGTATCGGGGCTTTTTCGGTTGTAACCGGAAAACACTATGGCAATGCCGACACTGCCGATCTGCCTTTTTCATATCTGACTGAAAAAGAGGGTAAAAGCATCTTGACACCCGCAATGAATTTGTTAACTGTCGGAACCAGGCGGGATAGCGCCAAATGGCCGGTTAGAGACCGCCGCAAAGATACCGACAAACTGGATTTGCTCAATTTCGATTTTCTTAGTCCGTACCTGATTAAAAAGATATTGCGTGGTATAGATGTCCTGAAAAACCTGGAAGAAACCTCGCGAAAAGATCAGGAATACGTTAACTATCAGGGGACGCAGATCAAACGCCTCATGTTAAAAGGTTGTAGCCGGTATTACGATATGGCATTGAAAATCTTTTTTGGCAACATGGTGATGAAAAAGATCGATTTGTTGGATAATATATCATGGAATAATGTCAGGGACATGTTTAGCGGATTACCGGAGGAATCCGTCGATAACTGGATAGATCTGGCCGGAATGCTCGCAACCGATGCCGAACTGACCGAAACGACAATGGCAATTAAACAAAACAAAGTCAATTCGGTCACTATGCTCGAAAAGGCTCTCGCCCAAATTCATCGCAATTACGACAAAAGCTCCTGGCAATTTTGCCTCAATTTGCTCTTAAAGCGATTTGCAACCAATGCGCTCAGCGTCGGACAGGTGTGCCAGGTGCTGAATGAATGGCAGGAGAATGTTGTGCGTCTCAATAGTCTGATTATCAAGGACGCCGAGAAGGAATTCGATCATGGCAGCCGGATCGGATATGGTTTGGATGGAGATGATACGGTTCGCGATCTGGATTTTGCGGCAGTGCGCGGGACTCTGGACGACAATAAATTTATCCTGGAACTCAAAAAGGAATCGGAACAAATTGTAGCCCGCGCCGGGCTGGTTATTGCGGCTTTAATCCGGGAAACCGGCAACAGAAAGATCCCGTCAGGTAAATCGCCAACTGGTATTGACGAAATAGTCATTTGAATTAACGACAGGATGACGCCGGAAAAGAGTATTTAGTTTATGAAAGACGCTTTCCGAAATGTGACCATTTGAAAGTCGTCGTCCGATAAATAAATGTGAAGAGAATGATTATGAGTGCGTTATTAAGTAAACGACCAGAACAAAAACCTGCGGCTGATCCGGATAAGAAGGATAATCTGATTCAACTTGCCCAGGGACGCCTGACACCGGAGCAGATCAACCTGATGCTGAAACATTTGCCAGTTGACATCACCTTTGTTGACGAGAACAACAGAGTTTGTTATTATTCCGATACTCCGCAGAGAATCTTCAAACGTAGTCCGGCTGTTATCGGGCAAGAGGTGCAGAATTGTCATCCAGCTAAAAGTGTACACGTTGTCAACGACATCGTCGCTAAATTTAAAGCTAAAGAGAGAGATGTCGCCGAGTTCTGGATTAAGTTGAACAATCAGTTCGTTTACATTCGCTATTTTCCAGTATACGACGCGGACGGCAAATACAAAGGCATTGTCGAAGTATCGCAGGAAATCTCACGGATTATAAATCTGGAAGGGGAGCGACGATTACTAGATTGGTGAAAAACAGACGAACCAAACGAATGGAATTCTTTTCTTTATAATCATGGAAACTGAATTAATCGGTACTCTGAATGGCATTCTATGGAAACAGATCGTAATGATGCTTGTCGGCGGAATTTTGATCTATCTAGCCATTAAAAAGAACTATGAGCCAACCCTGTTATTGCCGATCGGTTTTGGTGCTATTTTGGCTAATATACCGTTGTCATCCGCCGTCGGTGAACATGGTATCATGACCTTTTTATATAATGCCGGGATCGCCAACGAGGCATTTCCTCTCCTGATATTTATTGCCATCGGTGCGATGATCGATTTTTCACCATTATTAAAAAATCCGGTTCTGCTCTTGTTCGGCGCAGCGGCTCAGTTTGGTATATTTTTTACGGTTATGGCCGCGGCGCTGATGGGATTTGATCTGAAAGAAGCCGCCTCGATCGGCATAATCGGAGCGGCGGATGGCCCGACTTCAATTTACGTAGCCAATAAATTTGCACCCCACCTATTAGGGCCGATATCAGTCGCAGCTTACTCATATATGGCGCTTGTTCCGATAATTCAGCCACCGATTATCCGGTTGCTGACTTCCCGTAAAGAACGCCTGATCCGGATGCATATTAGACCGAAAAGCGTATCCAAAACCGCCTTGATCGTGTTTCCGGTTGTCGTTACGATCTATGCCGGTATCATCGCTCCGGCGAGCGTTTCGTTGATCGGTTTTCTGATGTTTGGCAATCTTATCCGGGAGTGCGGTGTTTTAAATAAACTATCACTCTCAGCTCAAAATGAACTTGCCAGTCTGGTGACTTTGGTACTTGGGATTGCTATTGCGACGACAATGACGGCCGATAAATTTCTCACTCAAAGCACGCTGTTTATCATTGCACTGGGACTGGTCGCCTTTATGTTTGATACAGCGGGCGGCGTATTATTCGCCAAATTTTTAAATCTGTTTCTGAAGGAAAAGATCAATCCGATGATTGGCGCCGCCGGAATTTCAGCCTTCCCTATGTCCGCCCGCGTTATTCATAAAATGGGACTAAAAGAGGACGGAACAAACTTTTTACTGATGTATGCGGTTAGCGCCAATGTCGGCGGACAGATCGCGTCGGTGATTGCCGGTGGCCTGATTCTGTCACTCGTACCCCTGTTTAGATAGAGAAGCAATGGATGCATAGCGTGTTTTATTATGCAGTAAACGTCGCCATTCAAGGAATGCTGGGAATATTTATTTCTATGACGACTCTATACGGTTTGATCCTGATAATCGACAAATTATTTCCGCAGAAATCCGAGACTAAAAAGTAAGTCCTACCGGTCTGGCAATATGATTAATCTAAATATTTTAGTCTCAGGCTATTGCATTTAATCGCTCAAACATTTATCTTCTTTTTGTAAAGGTTGCTATTTTAAAAGTGTAGTAAGTCTTTTGAAAAGGGAGGTAAATATGCAAACAATGAAGAAGTTGATTTGTCTGTTTGCCGGATTGATTACGATAGCGTTCGCCCAGAGTCAATTCTCTTTCGAGCAATATCGCCAGTTTTTAGAAACTAATGCCAATCTGACGCGGGAAGGATTGTTACAGAAATATCCTCTGCCAACCTACTACAAGGGTTTTTCAGATAACACCGACATCAATAATTATTTATATCTCGATTCGATTCAGCAGAAATATAACCTGACGACGGACGAGATTGCCCTGTTAAGACAGAACCGGTTTGTCGTTACGGAGCGTCTGAGACATGACTCTTTTGGAGAAGCGTTTTATAGCGTCTTTTACAATGATTTACCGGTGATGGTTACGACCGACGCTATTCTGCATGCCCTGCACCGGTCATACGACCAGATCCTGATCGATCTTGAGAGAGGATTTCTGAAACCCAATCTGATTACCATTCTGGATCAACTCAGCCAGAATTACCCGGCACTTGTATCGAAATACGGAAGTAATCCGGATCTCGACCTTTCATTGCAGGATGTCGATTTATACCTGAGCATTGCCAATTCACTATTAAACGGAGTACAGCAAGCGCCGCAATTTACATCGCAGGCGAACTTCGACTCGGTCTGGACGGCGGTTACGGCTGAAGATTTTACGTTCATGCCGTTATTTTCGGAGAGAGAACGTTACCTGGATTTCAGCCAGTTCATCGTGCGTGGACATTACGAAGATATAACTCTCGGTTTACAGGAATATTTCCGGGCGATGATGTGGCTGGGGCGGGTCGATTTTCTGCTGACCCCGGCGCCAGGTAATTTGGTTACAGAAGATGATTTACACCGCATGAATATCGATGCTTTCCTGTTAAGCGAATTAATCGATATAGCCAATGTCAGGTCTTTACTGGATAAGAACGATAAACTGATCGAACTTTTCGTTGGTGAAAGCGATAATCTGACTCCTGCGGAATTTAAAACAGTTTTAGAGAATCTCGGATTGACCGATGCCGGGCAGTTACTGGATAGTACGACGTACGCAAATTATCTTGCCACATTAAAAGCGACGATGGGCGCCGAACAGAAAATCCTTTCGGATATTTTCATAATGGATCCGCTTAGCAGTGAACCGGATGATCTACCGATTTCATTCCGTCTGATGGGTCAGCGTTTCATCATCGATTCTTACGTTTTTTCCAATGTCGTTTATGATCGCATCGTTTACAATGGCTCGAAAATCTGGCGGCCGATGCCCGATCCGCTGGACGCCATGTTCGTGCTCGGCAATGCGAATGCCGGGCCACTGCTGACCGCCGAACTCGATCGGTATTATTATGGCAGCCAACTGAATGCCCTGCGTTACCTGGTTGACGCTTATGATGATGAGTTCTGGTCGATCTCTTTGTACAATTCATGGTTAAATGCTATTCGCAAGTTAAATCCAACACCAGATCACACGGGTCAGCCGCTTTTTATGCAGACGGCCGCCTGGCAACAGGAGAAGCTGAATACGCAATTAGCCTCCTGGTCCCAGTTACGCCATGATAATTTGCTCTACGCCAAACAGTCCTATACCGGCGGTGCAATTTGTTCGTATCCGCATTCCTGGGTCGAACCATACCCGGAGTTTTACCAGCAGATTGCTAACTTTGCCGGTTCTGCCAGGGATTTTCTTCAGGAAATAGGATTATCAGTCGATCAAGTTTCCGGCTATTTAAACAATTTGGATTCGATCATGACTATCCTGGCGACCTTAGCCGGAAAGGAAATTCAGGGAGTGGCATTCGATTCGACCGAAACCGTCTTTTTGAAAAGTATGCTCTTTTCCGGTGGTGGTATGTGCGGCGCCCCAAGATTCACAGGCTGGTATGTTGATCTGTTTTACGATCCATTTAGTGCTGAAGAATGGGATTTCATCATCGCTGATGTCCATACTCAGCCTACGGATGAATTTGGTGGTATAGTGGGAAGGGTTTTACACGTCGCTACCGGTAAAATCAATTTGGGAGTGTTTCTCGCCAATGCGCCGTCACTTGACTTTCAGCCGATGGCATTTGTCGGTCCGGTAATGTCTTACTATGAGAAAATTACCGATAATTTCGACCGTCTGACCGATAGCCGCTGGGCGGATTCAGTTTTTTATGCCCATATACCTTCCCGCCCGGATTGGGTCAATATCTATCTGGCCGATGCGGAAGGGCAGGCCATGAGCGCCGGCCGGGAATTGACCGCCCAGGTTTATGTCGGCAACGTTCCTGAACCGGCCGGGAACCAATTCATCCCGCAGAGTTTCGCCTTGTTACCTAACTATCCGAATCCGTTCAATGCCCGGACAATTATTCGTTATGAATTACCCAGAACCTCCGATGTCGTCCTGGAAATCTATAATCTTTCCGGCCAATTGATCAAACGTTTCGATGAACGCTCAAAACCAGCCGGTCGCTATCAACTTGTCTGGGATGCCAGCGATCAGCCGTCTGGTGTTTATTTCTGCCAGATCCGGGCCGGGATGTATACGCGGACAATCAAACTGATATTGCTTAAATAAAGCGGACATTTTCATTAGAAAAAAAGCAATTTCAATATTCGCGTCAATTCATGTTCTTATTAGTGTTCATTAATGGTTAAAATTTTATTGACTTTCTGAAAATCAATTGATACACTTATACCGTTATTTCAAATTGGGCTAAGAGGAAGCGTTATTCACATCGTTTAGCGTTTCTTCAAATGAGTTTGGATTTCCCACTGGTGGGTTCCCGCGGGCGGGGGAATCGCTTTTTCTCAGAGATTTTGATTTATTCG